>JAHIEZ010000048.1 GCA_018901355.1 Patescibacteria group bacterium
AAGGCTTAGATTGAATGTGATACCTAAAAAAAGCCAGAGTTTTTTGGCTTTGTTTTTGTTAATGACTTTGGCAAAGAGATGATTGATGGTGGTGCTGGCTAATAAAATATATAAATAACGACCACTAGTCCAAAGATAAAATTGGTTTTGTGGATATTGCCGTTTTTATATTTTTGTTTTTTGATATCCAGTGTTGGGTTTTTAGCAATAGTTTCGGTTTGGCCGTTGGCAGATTTTGGATTGGTAAAAATAGGTCAGTTGTTAATTTTTTTGATAACAATAAAATTTTTGCTGCCTTTTTGTAAGAATTTTAAATTAGAGGGTAGTTGGATTGATTTGGCAGTGATTGTACCTGCTTTGATATTAACAATAAGTAGATTTCCAATTTATTACCCGATGTATGATGATTTGGCTTATCATTTTATGGCCGGAGATTATGGGTTGACGATGTGGAATAACGGAAACTTTTTGCCGATGGGTTTCGGCACATATATCTATCCGTTGGCGCAGATGATTTATCGGCCCTTTTTGGAGATTTTAGGAGTCAGGTTGACTTTATTATTGAATAGTTCGGTTTTAGTATTTTGGTTTTTTTCCATAAATTTACGATTTAAATTTATGTTTCGAGAAAATAAGTGGAAAAAACTATTAATAGATTTAATTTTTATTTACATTTTTTTTACTCCTCACTTGATGGCTACCCATGTTAGTTTTATGGTTGATTTTTTGACTTTAATATTGGGATTGGAGATGTTGCTTGGATTTTTAAACCCAAAGAGTAATAAAACTTTGGCGACAGTATTTGGTTTTTTGGCAATGATTATTAAGCAATCATCGGGAATAGTAATGATGCCTTTGTTTATTTATTTGGTTTTGAAAAATCGAAAAAAAATGAAGTGGGGTTGGATAATGTTATTTGTGACAACGATTGCTGTTTATTTTTTGACTGATTATAAAGTGACTGGTAATCCGATTGCTTTTTTATACAATGGTTTTTTTAAGTCTTCTTTGTATGGGGTGGCTAATTTTAAAGATGCCAGATGGGGACCTCAGAGTTTATGGGAGATAGTGGTTTGGCCGGTGATTGGTCAGTTTGGTCTAAGGTTTGGTGAAGGACTGGTTAATAATTTTGCAAAGGGATTATTCTCGCTATTTATGATTATCCCCTATTTGGGTTCGATTTACGGATGGTTTAGAACTAGAAAAATAAAGTATTTACTGGTGGTTGTTTCCTATCTGATATGGTCAATATTGATGGGTTATTCGCGATATCAGGTGGCTTTTTCGGCTCTGGTGTTGGTGTGGATGGTGGTGGATTTAGATTTGGAGAAAATGAAAAAGAAATTGGTTGATAAGTTTTATTTATTATTATTAATGATTTTTTGTTTAGCTTGTGTCAGTTCAGTGTCGACGGATTATGCTTGGCGACCACATATTTTGTTGTTGGTAGGAAAAACTAGGATAAATTCAAAATATTATATTGATAAATACACGGAGGGATTAAACTTGGTCGGAAAAGACAGATTGATTGATTTGGCAGAATATCATAAGGATTTGTATGAAGGTTATGATGCAGTGGTACCGTATTTTCGTGGACCGTCAACATTTTTTGGGTATATTGGCTATCTTAATGGCGTAGAGGTAATTGGGGCGCTTGATAATGAAAGTTATGAGAGAGTTTTGATTGATGCAAAAGTGGATGATAATTTGAAGAGTAATTTGAGACAAATAGAGGATGACAAGAGGATCCTATTAATATCAGAACAGGGTTTTGGTGACATAACTAAAAACTTATTTTTAAGTAAATATTTTGATTGTAGTGAAATTGAGACGGCAATAAAGAGCCCATATTTTCAACTGGTTGATTATTTTAGTAACGTGGTTTTGTTTGATTGTGTAAAAAGGGACTAGTTTTTTTGAGCGATAAAAACGATGGCACCGTTGTCTTTGGCGATATTTTTAGTTGGACGACTAATCTGGGGCAATGGGATTATAATAAAGGAATGTGGTGAGAAGGCTTGAGTTTTGTAGGTAAAGATAGACCGCAAAATATGGCTAAGGAATTAGAAATTGATTTTAAGGACTAAAGACTATAAGGTGTCAAATGTTATTTTAGTGGAATAGGCGTGATAGGACTAAATTATGTTTTTCCGTCTTGGAAGTGGGAGATATTGTTGGCACATTTTTTTTAATAATTGTTTTTGTCGGCTAATGGCGGTTAGAAAGATTATTTTTTGCTTCAGGGTTTTTTGGGGATAATATTTTTTCATATCTGAGAGCCTGAGTTTCCAGTCGAACGGGTCTTTACCTATTCCCCCTCGATAAATATAATATGGTTCTGGACCCAGCCAAAATTTATCGGTGATTAAACCGGCTCTGATGGCTTGTTGATAAATAAAAGTTCCTGGGAAAAGCCATACTTGTCCGATGGAGCCAAGATCGTCGGGTTTTATGTCTTTTAACAATTTTTCGGTTAACAATTTGTCTTTTTTGGTTTCCTGAGGTAGACCATACATGATTAAGGCTCCCAGTTGAATGCCAGCTTTTTTGGTTAGAAAGGCGGCTTTTCGAATTTTTTTTAAATCTGTTTTTTTGTTGATTTTTTTAAGCATCTTGGGAGAGCCTGATTCTATACCATAACTTAAATAATAGAAACCGGCTTTTTTCATCCAAGAAAGAATTTCTTTATCAACACAGTCGACTCTGGTACAGCCACTAAGGGCGACATTTAATTTTCTTTTTATAATTTCCTGACAAAAATTAATGATTTCATTTTTGTTGCCGGTGAGGGTGTCATCTTGGAAGACAAAATGTTTGGCTTTTTGGGTTTTGACCATCATTTCTACTTCGTCAGCAACATTCTTGCCACTGCGAAAGCGATAGCCTCGCCATATTTTCCAACTAGAACAAAAAGTACAAGCCCCCATACAACCTCGTGAGAAAATAAGAGGGAAACGGATTTCCTTTTTTAAATTTATGTTATTAATTATTCCTTCTCCTCGGGGTGGGTATTTTTGGGCATCTACCAAATGCCAGGCGGGGAATGGTAATTGATTTAGGTCGCTAACTAGTTTTTGGTTTGGATTGTTAATGATTTGATTGGATTTATTTCGCCAGACTAGTCCATTTATATTTTTTAGTTTTACACCTTTAACTAATTTTAGAAGAGATATCTCCCCTTCTCCTCTGATAACGTAGTCTATTTGAGGATAGTGGCTCATCATTTGTTGCCACATTAAACTGGGATGAGCACTACCAAAGACAACTTTTGTTTTTGGGTATTTTTTTTTAATTATTTTGGTTATTTTTATGGCCATGTGACGGCTGGGAGTGAGGACTGAAATACAAACTAGATCTGGCGGAAATTGTTTTATCTTTTTTATAGTAGTTGTTTCTCCGATTAAGGCACCATCAATTATTTCTATCTTAATCTGTGGTAGTTTTCTTTCTAAATAGGAAGCCAGATAGAGTAAGCCGAGGGGAGCGGGGGTATAACCGTATTGTTGAGTTCCGGGAGGGTTGATTAAGAGAATTTTTTTGTATCGGAGCATATGGTCAGGGCGTAAATTTATTGAGAAATGAAATTAGCTTTGAAGATGTAATTTTAATTTTGAAGAATAATTTTTTTGATGTTTTTTGGTGATTATTTTGATAGGTTCTTTTAATTAGTTGAATAATAAGAGATTAGTTTTTTTGAGCGATAAAAACGATGGCACCGTTGCCCAAAATACCCCGGAATGGTTTGAAAAGAGTTTGAACACTGACACGAAAACCGATTTTTTTTAATTTTGAAAGCATTTCTTGCCCGAATACATTAAAAACTAAAGCGCCCTTTTTTGGTCTGATACCATCTAAGTGATAAATTGGAGTTTTGATATTAATTATCTTGTTTTCTTTGTTGACGAAAGCTCGATTATCATCTTTGGTTTGATTTGGAGAAAAAGGAGCGGTAAAAATGTGACAACCATGTTTTTTTAATATTCGATAAACTTCACGATGAGCCAGGTATGGTTTTGGAATATGTTCAAAAACATCAGAAGAAAGAACAATATCAAATGA
>JAHIEZ010000115.1 GCA_018901355.1 Patescibacteria group bacterium
GAATTAAATTTTTCAAAATTTTAGCAGTAATTTCAAGCGGATCCATCGACGGCGGCTCGAGCCCTTTGTCCTGATAACCTTTTATTGTTTTTTCTCCGGTTACGCGGCGCCATTTCGGATCCAAAGTATAATGTTTTTCAATATGATCTTCAGTCGGCACCAACATTTTAATTGCCTGCAATTTTAATCCGACTCTTTCAAATCGGTTTACAATTTCACCGACCAATGAACGTTGAATGCCGTCCGGTTTAATTAACACTAACGTTTTTTCAGTTTTCATAATATAAATTTATTTATTAAAACTGCCCCAAGTATAGCAAAAATCTTAAATTAATCAAGTTTACCAAAGCGCCCAAATATTATGAGTCACTGCAGTCTCCGATGACCAAGGCTGAATCAATCCGGTGTTAGTGTGAGATAATAACTCAGAATTGATCGCCTTGTTTTGCTGAGCACAATTTAGAATTAAATAAATGGACTGCGGCGAATCAACGGGTATTTCCAGCGCTTTCTCCACCTCAAAGTTTTTGATCACAAGATTACTGATTTCATCTTCCCTCTCCGCTTCTTCCGGGGATTTGTAATGTGAAAAATCCACACTGGCAATCAACAAGCTTTTCTTGCTTTTATTTTTTTGAATAAAATTTATAAGCTGATCAAGTTTTCCTTTTTTAACTTCTGAAGATAAAATTAACGGCACAAACTTGGCGTTGGGCCAGGTTTTTTTGACGAAAGGAACCAATCCGCTAATGGCAAACTCTCTGGCCATGGCCTTTTCATTCAAATCAACAAACTCAGTATGCAGTAATTGATCAGTGAAGCCGGAATCAACGTTTAACTTTCCGTAAGGAGTGGCCCAATCCGCTCTTGAAGTTACAATATCAAAACCCGCGTCATTCAAATGATCCGGTCCGATCATTATTATCTGGTCATAATCAAATTTTCCTAAACTTTTAAACAGACTCGCGATTTTATCTTTGACAAATAAGTGATGCGGAACAATCACCGCCACCACTTTATTATTTTTCAATTCAAATCCAGCTCCTGCCAGTTCATAAGCTTCATCATAAAAACCTCGCGTAATATAAAGGCTTCGATGTTCACCTCGAACCGGCGGTTCCGACGTAAAAATAAAAAAAAGCAATCCTCCCTGCAAGATCACAAGGAGAATTACTAATATAATTAAGATTGTGTTTAATCTAGTCATGCAAAGCGCCGCCCCATTCCACTACAGTGAAGCCTTTTCGCTCCGGAGTTACAATTCGCAGAGGTTCTACATTTTTGAACTGATCCAAACCCTGATAATCCATGAATACGCGAATCACTGTGTCCGGCTTTGGCTCAACAGTCAATGGAGCAATTTTATCAAATTCATTTTTTGGCAAGAAGGTAATAAAGTAATACGGCTTTTTTTGTTCTTTTATTTTCGGCACCCAAAATTCATTGAAATCCGCGGATTCTTTTTCATTCAAACCAAGCTCAGCCAAAACATATTTCAAGAAAGGCTCAACTTCTCTCTCCGTAACAACATAGCCCTTGTCTGATTGATAATAATCATAACCAAATCCTTCCCAGAACAAATAAGGATAGGTTTGGCGGTCGCTAAAGTTAAATAGCTCACTTTCAGTTGATGCAAATACTGACCAACCGCGATCATAGTTCGGCTCGCTTAATTTAATACCGCCGTTCGGTTCAACTTTAACATTAACATGCATATCTTCTTCCGGATAAAGATAAATTACCGGCTTGCCGCATTCCACGGCCGGCTGATATTTAATATTCAAAAATTCCATCCAACGATCGAACGGATCCTGCCAATAAAGTAGCGGGTAATCTTCCACAAATTCTTTGAAGGACGTTTTTTCTAAAGCGCTATTGGTTTCATTATCATAACCCGGATAATAATATTCATAAGTCAAAGACAAACGATGCTCCTTGCTGACGGACTTTTCCACAAGATCAGTTTTGTAAGCGTAAATATTACCGTCACTTTTTGTTTTACCCACAACAATTAATTCTTTGGTGTTAATATTATCCGGATATTCATAACATCCATTAGTCCCACACCCGGTCAAAGAAGTTGTCTGGTATTCAATTTTATTTTTCGAACCATCATTCCAGGTAAAATCAATTCCCTGACTCATCGCTTCGGTATTGTATCCTGACGTCCTGTTGCCAGCCAAAAAGTTAATATCCATATGATATTCCTGAGCCGTGTTGCCCGGCCGTTGGATTACAAAACAGCCTGACATTTTATCCCAATAAACATATTCATCATCGTTGAATTTAAACTGCTTAATCAAATCATAACTCGAAAGCATTTTCGTATATCCCATTTCTGATTTCACTAATTCATACTTACTATTTGGAATAGCAATAGTCTTCGGCGTTTCCCAGTTTTTGAATGTTAATTGATCGTTAGAAACAAATAATTCTTTAAAAATCGGCCAAACGCCCCCATCGGAATATTTTCCCATTACTATCAATCTGTTTGTTTCAGGCTCTTTGATTACCCACAAATAAGTCCCGTGCAAAGCCATTCCTTCCGGCGTCTCTTCGATC
>JAHIEZ010000001.1 GCA_018901355.1 Patescibacteria group bacterium
GAGGCGAGGATCGGGTTTGTTGAAGGAAATTTCTTTGTTTGACGCCAAATTTGTGTTGTTCGTCAACGATGAGGAGAGCGACTTTTTGTTTGATTTTGTTTTTTTGGTAAATAGCGGCGTGGGTGGCGATAATGATGGTGTTGGGAGAGATTTTTTCCCAAGTAATTTTGGATTTGGCAGTGAGAAGTTTTAGGGGGGTTTTGGTGTTTTTTAGTATTTTTTTAAAGGTTTGAAAATGTTGTCTGGCCAAAATTTCTGTGGGGACGACAAAAAGAGATAAAGAATGATTGAGAGAGGTCAGGTAACAAGCAAGCAGTCCAATAATGGTTTTGCCGGAGCCAACATCTCCCTGAAGTAGTCTGTTGGTGGGTTGACAGGAAGAAAGAAGATCTTTTCTGATTTCGGACCAGACTTTTTTTTGAGAGGGAGTAAGAGAAAAAGGCAGACCGTCAATCAGGTTTTTAATTTTCTTTTTAATGTCGGAAGTGTATTTTAGCTGAATTTGAGGTTTGAGTTTTTGCCAAGCTTGTTTTTGACGATAGGATAAGATTTGGAGGTTGAGGATTTCCGCTAATTTTAATCGAGTTTGGGCCTGATGAAGTTTTTTGGGATTATCGGGAAAATGAATTTGTCTAAGGGCGATAGTCAGAGGCATTAATTTGAAGCGACTGATGATGGTTGCGGATAAGGGTTCTTTTATATCAGAGATAAGAGAAGGGAAGGAATTTTGAATGGTTTTTCTAAACCAATTGCTGGTAAGGCCGGCAGTTTCCGGATAGATGGCCACAATTTTGCCGGTATGATACTGACCAAAAACAGGGTTGATCAGACATGGTTTATTTTGATAAAGAGAAACAGCTCCGGCAAATTGTTGCAATTGTCCCTCTTTGAGGGTTTTTAACAGATAAGGTTGGTTAAACCAAATTAAATTGATTTGACCGGTTTTGTCGACAAGGGTGGCTGTTTGAATGTTTTTACCGGTACGGGTGTAAATGTTTTTGAGTTGGGTAATCTGACCTTTGAGGGTAAAGTTTTGTTTTTCCTGAATTTTGGCAATGTCAGTAGAGTGGCGAAAATCAAGGTAACGATGGGGAAAGTGGTAAATTAGGTCCTGACCTTGTTTAACTCCCAGACGATTTAATTTGTCGATAGTTTTGGGACCGATGCCGGGGATATTTTCAAGATTGATAGACACGTTTTATGTTATCATTATCAGGTGAGATTGAGAATAAAAAAAAAGACTTGGAAGAAACTGACTTTATTGCTAATTCTGATGGCTTTGGTGTTGTCAAGTGCTGTGCCCTTTCTGTTAAGATAAAAGAGGGTTTTTCTAAGTTGAAAAGAAGAATGGGATTAATTGATAAGAAGAAATTAAAAATAAAACTATTGTGGGTGGCGTTGATTTTGCTGGTGGTGGGGGTGTTGGCGACGGTGGCTGTTTTTGCCTGGTATTCTAAGGATTTGCCCAGTCCCAGCGGAGTGGTACGTCGAGAAGGCTATGTCAGTAAAATTTATGACAGAAACGGTGAGTTACTTTATGATGTTTACAAAGATGCCAAAAGAACGCCGGTGGTTTGGGAAGAGATACCGGACTATTTAAAAGAGGCGACGGTGGCGATTGAAGATAAAGATTTTTATAAACACGGTGGTTTTGATCCGATGGCGCCTTTTAGAATATTTAAAAATCTTCTTACCAAAGGACGGTTGATTGGTGGATCAACTTTGACTCAACAATTAGTTAAAAATGTATTGCTGACTTCGGAAAGAAGCCTAAATAGAAAAATTAAAGAATTTATTTTGGCAGTGCAAATTGACTCTCGTTATAGCAAAGAAGAGGTGTTGCTAATGTATTTGAATGAGGCACCTTATGGAGGATCGGCTTGGGGAGTGGGAAGTGGAGCGGAAATGATTTTTGGTAAAATGGTAACAGAGCTTAATTTGGCAGAATCGGTAATTTTGGCGGGTTTACCTCAAAGACCCAACGCTTATTCCCCTTTTTCCGGTGATGGCTACATAGGCAGAAGCGAAGATGTGTTAAGAAGAATGGTAGAGGATGGAAAAATTTCACAGGAATTGGCCGAAACGACCATGGATGAAATAAAAAATTATCAGTTTGCGGAAAACAAAACCACCATAGTGGCGCCTCATTTTGTTTTTTGGATTAAAAAGATTTTAGCGGAGAAATATGGAGAAGATGTGGTAGAAGGTGGAGGCTTAAAAATCACTACCAGTTTGGACAGTGAATTGCAGACAAAGGCACAGGAGATAGTGGCGGAAGAAATTGATAAGGCGGAAAATATGGGAATTTCCAATGGAGCGGCTTTGGTGCTTGATCCCAGAGATGGCGAGGTGTTGGCCATGGTGGGATCCAGGGATTATTTTTCTGACAAAACAGATGGAAAGTTTAATGTGGTGACCCAAGGTTTGAGACAGCCGGGCTCGGCGATTAAACCGATTACTTATTTGACGGCCATAAAAAAAGGTTGGACAGCTTCAAGTATGATTGTGGATGTAGAAACTATTTTTCCGGGAGAAGCAGGGATAAAAGATTATATTCCCCAAAACTACAACGGTAAATTTAACGGGCCGATGTCTTTGAGAAGTGCTTTAGGTAATTCGATTAACGTGACGGCGGTTAAGATGTTGGCCAATGTGGGTATTAAAAACATGCTACAACAAGCTTATGACATGGGGATAAGTACCTTTGAGCCAACAACAGAAAATATGAGAAGGTTTGGGCTGGCGGTGACTTTGGGTGGAGCAGAGGTAACAATGCTGGATTTGGCGACTGCTTATAGCTCTTTTGCCAATGGGGGGAAAAAGACGGAAATAGTGGGTATATTGAAAGTAGAAGATAATGAAGGACGAGTGTTGGAGGAATTTAAGGCCATCGAAGGCAGGTCGGTAATGAGTCCTCAGGAGGCTTTTTTGATTTCCAATATTTTGGCTGATAACGGAGCTAGGAGTTTGACTTTTGGTCAACAAAACGGCTTGATCGTACCCAACTATCAAGTGGCGGTAAAGACGGGAACGACAAATGACAAAAGAGACAACTGGA
>JAHIEZ010000049.1 GCA_018901355.1 Patescibacteria group bacterium
ATATCATCATGAAAAATGCCACCATCGCAAAAGCCGACAAACCAACAGTTCGATCAACAATCACTGAAAATCCTAATCTGGCTTTACTAATTTCCTTGTATTTTTTGTGTAGATAGGCCCATTTAAAAAAATCTCCACCCACCGGAGACGACAAAAACAAACCATAAAAACCTCCAATCATGTTCACCTTAGAAAAACACCAAACATCTTTTAAAGAAATTTTGCCCAAAACCAATAAAGACCATCTGGCCGATCCCAAAAGCATACCCAAAAACGAATAAACCAAAATTACTACCACAAACCACACCGGTACTCTGGCCAAGTCATTTGCCAAGCCCACCACATCCACCCGTCTAAAAGCAAAGTAGAGTAAAGTCGCCGACAAAACCAGTCTAAAAATTTTTGACCCCAACACCTTTTTTATCATGTCCTAGTATACTGTAAACAGTGAAATTTTTAGTCCTCAGTCATATTTTTCCTCCTGCCATTGATGGCGGTTCATCTCATCTCTTTTCGATAGGGAACTGCCTCAAAAATCACGGCCATCAAGTTTTTTACCTTAGTAGCAATTGTTTTTCCACCGATGACTTTGTCACCCCCAAATCAAAATATTTACCCACTTCAAAACACCAATTACCGGTCTATAAAAACTTAAGAAAAATACTCAAACTTATTAACCCCGTTCTTGCCAAAGGCCCCGTCTTTAAAATCCTTCCCTTTTTCAAGACTCTTCAAACTCTCAAAAAATTTCACCCCGATTATATTATCAGTGGACCTTTTCCCACCGCCATCAATCTTTATGCGCCAATCTTAGTCAAAATTCTTCAGACAAAACTCATTTCCGTTCCCTGTTTCCACAGCAACGAGCCTCTTTTTTCTCACCCTTCTCTTATCAAAACCCTCAAGGCCTCAAATCAAATTCTCTGTCTGACTAATTTTGAAAAAAAGTATCTGTCCTCCCACTTCCATCTCAAACCCAACCAAGTTCATATCATTCCCAGTGGTATACCCAAAACCCTTCTAAAAACTACTCCTGCCATTTTTCCAAAAATTCCCCACCTGCTCTATATTGGTTCATTTTCTGCCCATAAAGGTCTGGAAGATCTAATCAAAGCCCTGCCACCCCATTGTCAAATTACTCTTGCCGGTCAAAAAACTCTCCACTGGCCTAAAATCCAAAAATTAATCAAAAACCAAAAAAATATCCATACTATTTTCAATTTCCACACCAATTATTTACCCAAACTTCTTGATACTTGCACTTGCTTGATTTTACCCTCTACTCAGGAAAGCTTTGGCAAAGTCTTACTTGAAGCCTGGGCCAGAAAAAAACCGGTCATTGTCAAAAACACCCCCGCCCCCGCCTCTCTTGTCAAAAAAAGTCACGGGGGGCTGATCTTCACCAATAACTTAAATCGGCAAATATTAAAACTGGCAAACAACCCAAAACTCTGCCTTCGTCTTGGTCAAAATGGCTACCAGTTCGTCAAAAAAGATTACACTTGGGATAAAATAGGGGATAAGTTATGTCAAAAATTATTTTCTTAATTCTAATTTTATCTACTATTTTATTTTTTGCTCTTAAAAACAAAACTCCTGTCAAAACCATCAAAATTGAGCTTGGTCATAAAACTTTTGATTTGGAAATTGCCCAAACTATCAGTCAAAAAGCCAGGGGTCTTTCTCAAAGAAACAATTTGTGCCCAAACTGTGGCATGATTTTTGTTTATCAAAAAGAAGGCACTTATCCTTTTTGGATGAAAAACACCCGTATCCCCCTCGACATTATTTGGATTGACTCCGTCGGCAAAGTGGTTGATATAAAAACCGGCCAACCCCAAGATTTATCTCTTTTAACCAATTCCACCCCCGCTCAATACATCATCGAAACTAATCCCGACGTCACCGGCCTCTTCGTAAACGATATAGTCAAATTACCCAATGAATTCAATTAATTTTTCCATCATTATTCCCAACTTAAACGGTGCCGAATTTTTACCTGATTGTCTAAACTCTCTTATTCTTGCCATCAAAAACTGTCCACAATCCAAGTTTGAAATTATTTTGGTTGACAATGCCAGTACCGACGATAGTCTCAACTTAGCCAAAAAAATTTATCCTCAAATCAAAATTATCCGAAATCCAAAAAATTTTGGTTTTGCCAAAGCTATCAACCAAGGATCAAAATTAGCCAAATATTCTTGGATTGTTCCTTGTAACAATGACATTAAACTAGCCCCAAATTGGTTCAAAATCATGTCTCAAACTATAAAAAATAACTCAAACATCTCTGCGTTTTTTGGAACCATAAAAAATCGTAGTGGCGACAAAATCGAATCTACCGGCCTCAAATTTTTTAACTCAGGCAAAGCAAAAAATATTCAAGCAAAACAATCAAAACCAAAAACCATTTGGGGTGGAAATGGAGCTTTGATTATTTATCAAAAAAATATATTTAGGTCTCTTGGTGGTTTTGACCCTGACTTTTTTGCTTACCTTGAGGATGTCGATTTCAATCTTCGCCTCAACCAAACCAAACACCTTACTCTTCTCGTTCCTTCCGCCGTTTCTTTCCATCTAGGCGGTGGCACCAGTCAAAAATTTAACAACTTACGACAAGTCAAAACAGTCCAAAACTGGATCTATATCATCATCAAAAACTATTCAGCCAAACAAATCTGGCAAAATCTACCTGGTATTATCGAGCAACGTTTCCGAAATCTTTCCTATCTTCTCAAAAACACCCCTTTTTTTCTCTGGATCCCTACCCTTATTTCTGTCTACGGACAAATTATAATTAAAATACCTGTCATGTTAAAAAAACGCCATCATCATGTCCCGCCTTCTTTTTAATAAAATTCTTATCATCATTACTGTTTTTCTTATTGTCTATTTTTCCCGATGGACATTATTTTACAAATTCGATCCTGTTTACTGGGAAAATTTTTACTATGAATCACAATGGAACATCCCCAACAGTCAAAGAGTTATCCCCGATGGCGGCGTTTACCGTTTTGTCGGTTATAAACTGGCCAATGGAGAAAATCCTTTCAACATAGATTATTGGGTACCGCCTGCCGGTAAATATCTCTATGGCCTATCAGCCAAATATCTAAACAACCCATATTTTGCTAGCATCACTTTCTATCTTGCCTTAGTTTTAGTCGACTTTTTCCTCTCATCCCTCTTATTTAAAGACCAATTCAGCACAACCATCAGCGCTCTTCTCTTAGCCACCAACCCCCTAATCACCCATCAAATTACTTTGACTATGCTTGATCTTCCTCAAGCCTTATTTATAACCACCCATATTTTTTTCTTATTTAAAAAAAATATTTTACTATCAGGTATTTTTCTCGGTCTTGCCCTGGGAACCAAAATTGGTTATTTTATTCCGGCCATCGCCTTGCTTGATATTTTTTATTTATACAAAAATAAAATTAAGTTTAAAAAGCTTTTTTACTTTTCACTCTCTATCCTTTCGGGCTATGTCCTGGCCTATTTTTGCTACTTCATCAAACATCCCAATCCCATTCCCTGGCTTCGTTTACACCAAAAAATTCTTAATTTCTGGCACAGCACTCCTCTTTTTCCCAGCCCATACAATTTTTTTACTTATATTTTTTCCAACAAAATTTTCCAGGTTCTCGGCAACAAAAGAGTTTGGATGAACTCCTCCACCTGGTCTGTTATTTTTCCTATATCCATTTTCTCTCTTGCTATTAACCTGATAAAAAAATCAAAAAACAAAAATTTTAATTATTTAGTCAGTTTTTCTATTACCTGGATAATTCTTTTAACCCTAGTAGATTTTTGGCCCCGATATCTAATTCCTCTCATTCCGATTCTGATCCTAATTTTAGTTAACACTCTCAAAACAAAAAAATTATTTCTGTTTATTATCACTCTTTTAAGTCTTATTAATTTAAAAAGTTATATTTTCCCCAATCCCACCGATACCTTCAACCAAATAAAGCAATATATTGACGCTGGCTCTTTTAAAGAAATCGAAGCTCTTTATTCAAAAACCATCAAGCAAGACAAATACCCTACCAATCACTATAATATAGATATAAATCAACAAACGAAACTCGACACAGTCTTGGTTAAAATAAACAACCAATGGAAAATATTAAGCTATTCTATAAATAAATTATGATCATCGGCATCGATATCTCATCTACTCAATACGGCACCGGTGTTTCCGACTACACCCTAAATTTGGTCAAAAATCTAATTAAAATCGACCACAAAAACACCTACAAACTTTTCTTTGCTTCACTTCGCCATGACCCTCCTCAGTTTCCTTCTCAAAACAATCTCGAACTTTACCACTTCCACCTCCCCCTAAACGTCTTTGAAATTCTTTTTAACCGTTTTCACCTACCCATCGAACTTTTTATTGGTCAATGCGATATTTTTCACAGTTCTGATTGGACTCAGCCTTCTGCCCTAAAAACTAAAATCGTCACCACTGTTCACGATCTTACTCCTTTTATAAATCCTTCTTGGCATCATCCAAAAGTTGTATCCGTTCACCACCGTAAAATGAAACTGGCCACTCGTTTCTGTTCTCATTTTATCTGTGTCTCTCAAAATACCCAAGCAGACCTACTTCGACTCTTTCCTCAAATTGATCCTCAAAAAACTTCTGTTATATACGAAGCCGCCCCAGAGGAATATCGTCAATTCCGTCTTTTAACTCAAACACAAAAAACCAAAATCAAAAGTCAAATCAAAACAAAATATCATCTCGATCAATTTCTTTTGGCTCAAGGCACCCGTGAACCCAGAAAAAATTTAGATCGCCTCATCAAGGCCTTTGCTTCTTACAAAAAATCCCACCCCCAATCAAAACTACAATTAGCTATCACCGGCAAATACGGCTGGGGCCAGGATATTTCCAAAAACCCTCATCCCGATATTAAAATTCTAGGCTTCGTTCCCAACACTGATCTTTTACCTCTCCATGCCACCTCTTATGCTTTAATTTACCCCTCTCTTTACGAGGGTTTCGGTCTACCCGTTCTAAAATCTCTTTCTCTTGGTACTCCTGTTATCACTTCCTCCACCTCATCTTTACCGGAAGTAGCCGGTTTAGCCGCCCTTTATATCAATCCGCTTTCTGTCAAATCCATCGCCCTGGCTATTCAAAAAATTGTCTCTTCCCCTCAGGCCTACGCCAAATTATCCCAATCCGCTATTCTCCAAGCCGAAAAATTCTCCTGGACCAACACCGCCAAAGAAACTTTAGAAATTTATAAAAACTTATGATCATCGCCATTGACGGCAACGAAGCTAATGTCAAAACCCGAGTCGGAGTAGGGGAATATGCCTTCCAGATTTTGACCCAACTTTCCAAACTCAAAACCCCCCATCAGTTTGTCATCTATCTCAAAAACACCCCTCTACCCGATCTGCCCAAATCCACCCCAAATTGGCAATACCAAATTTTTGGCCCAAAAAAACTCTGGACCAAAATCGCCTTACCTTTCCATCTTTTTCTAAGTTCTCCCAAACCCAATATTTTTTATACCCCCGGCCACTACACTCCACCTTTTTCTCCCTGCCCTCTTGTCCCCACCATTCATGACTTGGGTTATTTAAACTCCCCCGAACAGTTCACCAAAAAAGATTTTCATCAACTAAAAAACTGGACCGCTCAATCTATCAAAAATGCTCACCACCTTTTTACCGTTTCTGAGTTTTCCAAAAAAGAAATAGAAAAAATATATCAAATCCCTTCCACCAAAATTACCGTTACCCCCAACGGAGTAGGGGATTTACCCAAAAAAATAATTCCACCTCTTGTTAAGCCTCCTTATTTTCTCTCTGTTGGCACCCTTAAACCCAACAAAAACATTCCCTTTTTAATTACTGCCTTTGCTAAATTTTTCCAAAAACATCCCAATTACAAACTAGTCATTGCCGGCCAAAAAGGCTGGCTTTTTGATGAAATTTTTACCAAAGTTAAAAAATTAAATCTACCAAAACAGGTAATTTTTACCGGCTTTGTCAGTGAAACTCAAAAATGGTCTCTCTACCATCACGCTTCTGCCCTTATTATTCCCAGTCTTTACGAAGGTTTTGGACGTCCTGCCATCGAAGCCATGAAAACCGGTTGTCCGGTTATCGCCAGTTCTATCCCCCCCCTAAAAGAAGTCATCGAAAATGCCGGTCTTTTTATTAATCCTCAAAACAAAAAAACCCTGATCTCTGCTATGGAAAAAATTATAAAACCGGATGTTTCTCAAAAATATTCCCGTCTCGGCCCTCCTCAAGCTTCAAAATACACTTGGACCAAATCCGCTACAACTATTCTAAACACTCTAAACCAGTTATAATCACTTTATGCAGGATAAAAACGGTCATCAAATTCCTCTTTCTCAATTACCTCAAAAAATTTCCCGCCGTCTCTCTACCATCTTTTCTGAATTTTGGCTTTTAGTTTTACGTTTTGTTGGTTTTATTCCTCTCCATTCTGTTCGTAAATTTTTCTATATTCTTTCCGGCATCGACATGCCCTGGTGGTCTTCCACTATTCACCTTTGTGCTAATTTCTTCCAACCCTCCGGTATAAAAATTGGTCACGACACCATTGTTGGCGACAATGCCTTTTTAGACGGCCGGGGTAACTTATCTATCGGTTCTCACGTTGATATTGCCAGCCAGGTTCTAATTTACACCAATCAACACGATATTCATTCTCCCGATTTTGGCAATCAATTCGGCCCCGTTGTTATCGCTGATTATGTCTTTGTCGGTTCTCGCGCCATTATTTTACCCCATGTCTCCATTGGTAAAGGTGCCGTTATTGCCGCCGGCGCCGTTGTTACCAAAAATGTTCCCGAAGGAGAAGTTTGGGCCGGTATTCCCGCTCAAAAAATAGCTGACCGAAAATTAAAAACATTCAGCTACCGCCTTGGTCGCCCCATGTTGTTTCAATGATAAAAAAAATAAAAATGATAAGCTTGCTTGTCTTCAATCTTCTGGCTTTAATTTATCTTGTTTCTCCCACCCCCACTCTCAAAGACTTACCCAACTCTGTCAAATCAGACCTACCCGGAGATACCGTTCAGATTCCCAACACCACTGCTTTTTTCACCAACATGACCAGGACCGAAGTCATCAATTTCTATCAAGCTAGTTATCCGGGTTTATTCAGAATTCATCTCAATCACCCCCCCGAAAAAGCCAAAACCATTTGGCAAGAAACTATCACCAGTTACTACCTGGAAGAGTTTGTTCTCCCTTTTAAAGAATCTATTTACATCAACGGCTTTGAATGGGAAAACGATGTTTTTACCAAACCGGAAAAAAGAATTGCCAATAAAATCGAATATCTTGACAAAGAATATCAAGCCAAAATCACTCTCCGCACTTTTCCCGTCAAACCTCTTACCCGGGTTTTTGTTTTTCTGGTCACCGAATTTACTTTGATTTTTATCTGCCAAAGCTATCTTTCTTTTCTAAAAAAATCTCGTGATTAAACCAACTCTTTCTGTCATCATTATCTCCTACAATACTAAAAAGCTAACCCTAGATTGTCTTCGTTCTGTCTTTGCCGATAAGGGCCTCTCTTTTAATCTGAAAAAACCCAAGTCAAATTCCACCATTCCCACTGAAATAATTGTGGTTGACAACGCCTCTTCCGACAACTCCGCCTCTGCTCTAAAAAAAATAAAAAAAATCAGATTAATCGAAAACCAAAAAAACGTCGGTTTTGCTCTTGCCAACAATCAAGCCTACAAAATCGCTCAGGGCAACTTTATTCTTCTTTTAAATTCTGATACTCTCATTCTTCACTCCGGCATCAGTCAATCTTTAAACTGGCTTTCTTCTCACCCAGAAGCCTCCGTCTGCACCGCCCAATTACTAAATAACGACAAAAGTATTCAAAGTTCCGGCGGGTTTTTCCCCAATTTATTAAATGTTTTTACCTGGTCTTTTGGTCTAGATGATCTGCCTCTTATAAATCAAATAGTTCCCCCTCTTCACCCTCATCCTCCTCAGTTTTACACCCATGATAAATTTTATTTAAAAGACCACCCTCAAGATTGGATTACCGGTGCCTATATGCTTATCCGCAAATCAGCCCTAAGTCTCTCTGGTCTTTTTGATGAAGATTACTTCATGTACGGCGAAGAAGTCGAGCTCAGTTACCGCATAAAACAAAACCATCCCCAAACTCAAACTTGGTATTTAATCGGTCCTCAAATTATTCATTTTGGTGGCGCTTCTGCCAAAAGCAAAGTGGACCCCATCTTAAATGAATATCGGGGCATTCTCTCTTTTTTTAAAAAACATCGACCCAAATACCAATATCAACTCGTAAAAATAATACTCAAAATCAATGCTTGTCTCAGAGCTCTTTTCTATCTGCTCACTTTAAAACCAAAATCATTTAAAATCTATCAACAAGTATGCTCTCAATTTTAATCCGACCCATCCTTACTGTTCTTATTCTCTTTATCCCTCTTTATCCCAAATTTCCCCTTCAGGCCATTCCCGGCACCTATGTTGCTATTCGCCTAGACGACATCGTCATTAGCCTCTGTCTTTTCGTCTGGTTTTTATATCAAATAAAAAAGGGTTTTCCTTTTTTAAAAGAAAAAATTTCTCTTCTTTTCCTTCTTTACTTTTTGGCCATATCTCTTAGTACCATTCACGCTCTTTTTATTTTTCAAACAGAACCTCCTCACCTCCTTCTTCTCCATCTTTTCCGTCGTTTCGAATACATGTCAGTCTTTTTTATCACCCTTTCTGCCATCAAAAATCGTTCCAATTTTACCTTTGTCTATCTCTCTTTTCTTCTTACCACCACTCTTGTTTGTCTCTATGGTTATGGTCAAAAATACTTAAATTTCCCCATTATTTCCACCATGAACTCAGAATTTGCCAAAGGTCAACTTCTTCAAATGGCCGATTGGAGTCGTATCAGCTCCACCTTTGCCGGCCATTATGATCTAGCCACCTATCTCAGTGTTTCTCTGGTTATCATTTTGGCCGTTAGTATCCGACTTAAAAATAAATTTTTTAAATTCCTTGGTCTAATTTGTTTTCTCTTAGCTTTCCACAACCTAGTTCTTACCGCCAGTCGCGTTTCGGTTTTCGCCTTTTGGGGAGCTGTCACCATCACTCTCCTGCTTATAAAAAAATATTTCTGGGTCATCCCTGTTTCTCTTTTGGTCCTTCTCAGTCTTTTTACCTCCAAAGAATTAAATCAACGTCTGATTGCCACTCTTTATACCGCCTTCCCTACCAAAACTCCCACTGCCGCTCCCACTCTCCCCGCTCCCACTCTTGCTCCGGTCGCTGTTCCCGTCGTTAAAACCCCCGTAAAAAAAATTGCCCCTCTGCCCACCCCCCTCCCCACCGTCACTCGTCATCAAATTGAAGAAGAAATCCCCGTCGATGCCGATTCCGGTGTAGCCAGGTCCGGCGAAATCAGATTCAATGCCGAATGGCCTCGGGCTATTACTGCCTACAAAAAGAATCCTCTTTTTGGCACCGGTCTGGGTTCTATCACTCTGGCCACCGACAATGATTACCTTCGCCTTTTAGGCGAAAGTGGGCTCTTGGGCTTTATCACCCTAACCAGCATTCTTCTCTTTTTTTTCATTCACACTTTTTTTCCCAAAAAATCTAAAAATAATAAATCTCAACAACTCAATTTCATTTTCTTTGGTGCCCTGTTGTCTTTTTTGGCTAATGCCGTTTTTATCGATGTTTTCGAAGCTTCCAAAACCGCCTATATGTTCTGGATCATGATGGCTCTTTATTATCAAAACATAAAACATGACTAAAAAAAGAAACATTTTAATGATTACTCCTTATATTCCCCGCCTGTCTCAATCTGGTGGTCAAAACAGCTCTTACTATTCCATCAAGTATTTATCAAAAAATAATAACATCACCCTCATCTGTTTCAGCCGTGACCATTTGGGCTTAAAAGACATCAAAAAATATTGTTCCAAAGTTATCATTGTCAAACGGGGCAAAACCTGGGATTTCAAAAAAGTTTTTTCTTCCGTCTTTGGCCCCTATCCCTTTTTGGTTACTAATTACATTTCTAAAGATTTCAAAAACGCCATTAAAAAAGAGCTCGACCACCAAAAATTTGACCTAATCCATTGTGACTGTTTCTATCCCATGCCCAACATTCCTACCACCAAAATTCCCATTGTTTTAGTCGATTTAACCATTGAATACGAAGTCTACAGACATTTTGTTGAAAGTTTAACTGGTATCAAAAAATTAATTAAACCCTTTCTTTATTTTGATGTTCTCAAACTCAAACTATGGGAAACTCATTATTGGAAAACCACCCACACCGTTACCGCCTTTGGCCATGACGATCAAAAAATCATCCAAAAAGCCACTGGCCGTCAGGATATCAAGGTTTTTCAAAACGGAGTTGACAAAAAATTCTTTACCTCCAAACCAAAAACCCCCAAAAGCCCTTTCCCTTCCATTCTTTTTGGTGTCAGTAATATGAAATGGATTCAAAACCGTGAATCGGTTGACATGATTTTAAAAATTTGGCCAAAAATCAAAAAACAAATACCAAAATGCAAGCTCTATGTTATCGGTCGCAATACCCCTGCTTTCTACGGCCATCTTTCCGATCAAGATATCATCATTTCCGAAGCTGATACCGACGGTCAAGCCAAAGATCCTCAATACTACTACAATCACTGCTGGATTCTTCTGGCCCCTATGGGCAGTGGCGGTGGTACCAGAAATAAATTTTTAGAAGCCATGGCCTGTCGACTTCCCATCATTACTACCCCCGAAGGTATGGGTGGAATTAAAATCAAAAATTTCAAACATGCTATCGTTTGTCCTTACCTCCAATCCGCCAAATACAGCATTGATTTACTAAAAAACAAACAAAAAAGAACCGCCATCGGTCTGGCCGCCAACACCCTTATAAAAAACCATTATTCATACGAAAAAAGCGTCGAAGGCTTAAATCAAATCTATGAAAAAATCTGTCAATCCTCCTAAACTTTCTCTGATTATTTTAAATTATAATTCCGGTCGCTATCTTAGCGATTGCCTTCAAAGTATTTATCAATCCAAACTCAAAACTAACATTGAAATAATCGTCGCCGACAACGCCTCTACTGACAACAGCCTCAATCAAGCCCAAAAAAACAAAACCAAACATCCACATATTTCTCTTAAGTTTGTCCCTCTCAAAAAAAATCTGGGTTTTGCCACCGGCAATAATGGGGGATTAAAACATACTGACCCTAAAAGTCCTTATGTTCTTTTTTTAAATCCCGATACTACTGTTAACAAAAATACTATTCAAAAAACCATCGATTTTTTAGATAAAAATCCCCAGGCTTCTGCCTTAACCTGCAAAATAATCTTAAAAAAAACCGGCCAAATCCAACCCGAATGCCACCGCGGTTTCCCCACCCCTTGGCGCTCTTTGTGCTATTTTTCCGGCTTGGCCAAACTTTTTCCTCACTCCAAATTTTTTGCCGGTTACTTTTTGGGTCATCTTGATAAAAACAAAACTCACCAAATAGAAGCTTGTGTCGGTGCCTTTCTGGCTGTTCGTCGAACCGTTGGTCAAGCCGTTGGCTGGTGGAACGAAAATTATTTTATGTACGGTGAAGACATAGATCTTTGCTGGAAACTGCGCCAAAAAAACTACCGACTTTTTTATTACCCCCACACTTCTATTACTCACTTTCAGGGCGTCTCATCCGGTATCAAAAAAACCAGCCAAGATATTTCTACTGCCACTCGTTCTACCAAAATAAAAGCCGCCAAAGCCACGACAGAGGCCATGCGCATCTTTTACCAAAACAATCTCTTGCCCTCCTATCCCCGTTTTACCCAAAAACTGGTCCTCACCGGCATTAATTTACTCGAAAACATCCGTGTCTTTAAAGCCAAATATTTATAAAACCCTTCTTCTCCTTGTTCTTATTTTTGCCAATAAATGGCTTTGGACTATTCAAAAAACTAATTTTTTTGTCTTCGGTCTTTTAATTCTTTCCACTTTTTTTCTCTCAAAACCAAAATCTAAAACCATCACTGTCATCCTTTTTTTTCTTCTTTTTGTTTTCCAGTATCAAACTACTAAAAAAACGGATTATCACACACTTTCTCCTTTAGAAATAGACTCCCGGCAACAAAAATTAAACTATTATCCTCCTAGTAAAATTCCACTGGCCTGGTGGCTTGAAGGCAGACCGGAATCAAGAATCTTCTATCTCCTTAAACAAAATCTTTTTTCTTCTCTTGATCAAAACACTTATTTTTTTGCTTATCATCCCCGAGAAGATAACAGCATGGACGTCTATCCCAAATTTTCTTTTCTGCTCCTTCCTTTTTTTCTTCTTGGTCTCTTGCGCCTAATTAAAAACCAACAGCTATTTGTCCTTTATCTCTCTGCTCTTTTACCTCTTGCGTTATTAGTCTTTATTGGCCACCAAAACCCTCTCGGCTCTTTCTTGCTGTTTCCTTTTATTATCATCTGTATACATCAAGGCTTAATAAAATAATGCGAAAACTCTTTCTTCCTTTTTTAATAATTTTAATTGCTTCTCCTCTTTATTTTTATAAACTCTCCCAAATCCCTCCCGCTTTTTATGTCGATGAGTCAACCGTCGCCTACAACTCTTACTCTATTTTAAAAACCGGTAAGGACGAGTATGGCCAAGTTTTTCCAATTGCCTTTAAACTTTTAGGTTCTTACACTCCGCCACTTTTTATTTATCTTTTAGTCCCATTTATAAAAATATTTGATTTAACTATTTTGGCCACCAGATTCCCCAATGCCCTTCTTGGACTATTAACCGGGTTCACCCTCTACTTTTTGGCAAAACGATTAAAAATCAACCCCGTCGTTACTTTAACACTTTTTCTTATCTCCCCTTGGAATATCTTTTTTGCCCGTCTCGGCTATGAAATTTATCTAGGCTTTTCTCTCTTCTGTCTAAGCGCTTTTTTATTTTATTCCTCCCTAAAAAACCAAAAACTAATTCTGCCTGCTTATTTTGTCCTATCTCTCTCAAGCTACACTTCTCATCCCCAAAGAATTTTAGCCCCCGTATTTCTCCTTCTTTTTTTAATCACCTACAAAAAGTATCTCGACAAAAAACACCATCAAGCCCTAAT
>JAHIEZ010000131.1 GCA_018901355.1 Patescibacteria group bacterium
CCACCGATCAGCTTATACACCGGCTTCCCGGTAGCTTTCCCCATGAGGTCATACAGAGCAAAATCCACGACAGTCCTGGCATGATAGTTTTCCGGCAGTAATTTGTCAAATTCTTCCATAATAGCTTCGATGTCAAAAGGGTCCCTATTAATCAGGGCAGGTCCGTAAAACCTATGGAGAGCCGCAACTACACTCCAGGTAGTTTCGTGTTGGTGAGGATTGTTGGGGCGGGCTTCACCAAATCCTACAAGACCTTCATCTGTATGAATTTTAATCACTACATGAAATCCCCATTTCATCTGAGGGCCGCCGACAAACCCGCGGGAAATCTTGAAAGGCCTTTTGTACCTTAACTTTGTCAACGGAAAAATCTCAACCTTGGTTATCTTCATTTAATGATCTCTCCTTTCAAATCGAAATCTCCCTATTCTAATGCATGATTCTCCACCCATGAGAAGAGGAACAAATCCCTTCAAATATTTCACCATGGGTAGCCCCATTCGCTATTGCTTCAATGGCCTTTCTTTCAGCTATTTTATACTTCTGGGAAACCATTAGTGTAGCCACTTGTATTATTAACTTATATTTTTGTGGCAGCAAGCTGTTGTTTCCATTGCAGTGGTAAAGATATTCCTGATAAATAGTACTGGTAGCAAGCTCTATTTCTTCCATTCCGGGTTCTTTATTACTTCCCATCCTCTTCCAAGACCTCCTTAAGAATAGGGAGTGCAATTGAAAGTACATGGATTCCCCCCGGTATTGATGCGGCCTGTAGTCCTTCAAATATCTCTTCTTTTGTTGCACCCGCAGCTAAAGCCCCCGCCAGGTGAATTCGTAAACCGCGTTCATAACCTGTAGCAGCATCTACTGCTGAAATGATTATTTCTTTAATTTTTACCGGCAAGTTATGCCTTTCATGTACAACATGCATATGCATTCTATGAAACAATTCCAGATATTCCGGATCCTCTTCAGCAATCATCTGCCTGGATAAAACAGTTCTCTCCGTATATGTGGGCCGCTCTTTTTTAATCTTTTCCATTAGCTCCTGCCCCTTGTTACTCATATGAAAAACCTCCTCCAATAACGAACTTTACTTCAATGAGTCAATTATTGCCTGGGCAACCATATCCGTACTGGCGGTTCCTCCTAAATCAGGTGTCATAAATTTACCATCTTTGAGTACACTTTCCACTGCTTGCCTGATACGGTTACCAATGCGGCAGGCTTCCGCAGAGTGATGTTTATCCCCCAACCATTCCATCATCATCGCAGCAGAAAGAATTGTCGCAATAGGATTCGCCACATCCTTTCCTTTCAAATCCGGCGCTGACCCATGAACCGGCCTGAAAATGGCGTAATCGACGCCATATTCTCCACTCGGCGCAATCCCTAACCCGCCACAGATGCCTGCTACTTCTCCCGAGATAGCGTCTCCATACATATTAGTGGTGGCAATTACATCAAGTTTCTCAGGTGCGATGATCAGTTCGTACGGTAGTACATCGGTGTGCATATCAACAAGACTGCAGTCAACGTACTTATGAGATACTTCTTTGAAAACGTTCAAAAATAGCCCGAATGCTTTCGGCAGGACATTGTTTTTATGTACGCAGACTACCTTTTTCAGTCGGTTTCTGCTCCGAGCCAGCTCGAAGGAAAACTCGGCCAGCCTTTCAGTGGCTTTTCGCGAGATGGTAACCTGGGCATGCATGACTTCGTTCTCTACGCCATGCTCCTTCCCCATCCATAAACCTTCGGTTTGCTCCCGTACCAGCACGAGATCTATATCCGACTTGATCGAGAAGACATTCGGCAAAGTCTTCGCAGGACGCACATTGGCAAAAATGCCATATCTCCTGCGCACCACCGGAAATGGCGTCAAAAATCCCTGGGGGAAAGAACCGCCCGATGTAGCTACGTAAAGCATGGCATCGGTAGAGTCGTAACATTTTAATATGTCTTCACTGATACCACCGTGCTTTATCCCGTTAATTTCCAGGTATTCGCCTGTTTCCTGCCATAATTCATACCCGATATTTTTTTCGACAAAGTCTAGTTTTAACCGGTCTTTGAAACTGCTGGCGGCCTCTGCCAGCACATCCAAAGTCACCTTGGAAATCTCCGGGCCGATTCCATCACCGGGCACAACTGCAATTCGAATATTCTTCATCGTATTATCCTCTTATTTATATAA
>JAHIEZ010000050.1 GCA_018901355.1 Patescibacteria group bacterium
CAATTAAAAAGAGTGGCGATACAGCCAATATTTACAACAATAACTTAACTAATTTTAAAAATCATGGCTATTTATTTTTATCAGATATTTCTACCGGCGGTACCCAAGACTATGATTTTACCGTTAAAATGCAACAATCGGCTGATGATCAGTATCAAAATTTAAATTTGAATTTTGACTTAACTTTGGGTTTTGAGTTATTACCTTTTCCTCCCGGTCCCACTTCAACCCCAGGTCCCTCAGAATGTGCCACACTGTCTCCTCCAACCAACTTAGTCGCTTCTGCCGTTAGCTCCAGTGTCATAAACCTAACTTGGTCTGCCCCCCCAGAAACATTGACACATTATAGTATTTCCTATGGCCCCAATCCCGGTTCTTACCTTTATGGAGCTGTTAATATTGGTAATGTTACCGGTTTTACGGTTTCCGAACTTTCTTCGGGAACGGCCTACTACTTTGTTGTTTATGCCGTCAGTGATTGTACTTCCAGTGGCCCTTCTAATGAAGCTAGTGCTACCACCACTGGAGTTTTAGGGGCTTTCGTTGCTTCGGGGCCGGCGGCAGGATTTGAGGTTCTTGGTGCACAAACCGAAAACCCCTCTACTTCATCAACCGACCTTGGCAACATCCAGGGCGTTGAGACCGGCTGTTCCCGCTATTGGCTACCCCTTCTTTATCTCTTGGTTCTTTTTATCAACCTTATTTATTACTACTACCGGATAGAGAAAAAGCCAAAATCAAAAACCCCTCTTCTCCATCTTTTGCCCTTCTTTTTATCCGTCCTCAGCTATTTTGCCGATAAGCTCCTTCTCAAAAACGCCTGTTGTCTTGTTTTCCCCGCCTACTGCTCCTATTTTTGGATTGGCTGTCTTCTCTCTTGGTTTGTTCCTTTTTTCTACTTTCGTCATCTGGCTAAATAATCTATACTGTATTTGTGAACAAACTCTCTCGTCTCTTTATTCCCCAAAAGAGCAACAATTACCACGCTCTTATCCTTCAGCCCAGTTTCTTAAGTCTTTTTATCGTTCTTTATCTCTTAAATCAGTCGGTTCTCAAGTCTCTTACCCTTCTCAAACCCGGTGTTTTAGGTTATTCCTCTGAGATTACCGTTGAAAAAGTTTTAGACCAGACTAATCGGGAGCGTCAGATTCAGGCCCTGCCTCCCCTTCGTTTTAACTCTACCTTGGCCCAGTCAGCCCGCCTTAAGGCCGAAGACATGTTTGCCACCAATTATTGGGCTCATACCTCTCCTGCCGGTCTTTCTCCTTGGAAATTTATTAGAGATAGTGGCTACAAATATTCTATTGCCGGAGAAAACTTGGCCAAAGATTTTTACGACACCGAATCTCTGATGAAGGCCTGGATGAATTCACCCACTCATCGGGATAATATTATTCATGCTAAATATGAAGAAGTCGGCATTGCCGTTGTTGACGGGGTTCTAGGTGGTATCAAGACCACTCTAGTGGTTCAACATTTTGGTACTCCTCTTGTGGCCAGCACCGCTTCTACTCCCGAGGAGAAAAAATTAAACTCTTCCTTCCGCCCCGAAGCTCAAGTCTTAGCCGAAACTTCTCCTTTGCCCGTTTCTGAGCCTCTCAACCCTATTCTTATTCGAAAAATTGTTGGTGGTCTTATTTTTGGCATCATCATTACCACTCTTTTTGTTGATGCCTATATTACTCTCAAAAACAAAACCAAAAGAATGACCGGTTCCGCCATTGGCCATATCAGCTTTTTGGCCTTGATTCTTGTTTTGATTTTATTTGCCAGACAGGGTACTATTTTCTAATGACAAAATTACTCCAAAATTTTCCTCAACTTCAAAAACACCCCTTTGAATATTTGACCTTATTTGCCATTCTTACCGCCGGTCTTGTTTTCTTTTTTTCTTTTTTTGCCGAGCCCCAGCTTCAACGTCGGGTTGTCTACGCCACCGCTGCTTCTTATTTTTTATGGAGTCTCTATCACCATCATCGCCGGGGAGATCTTTCTCCCTCTATTATCGCCGAATACCTCCTTTTTGCTCTTTTGGGGATATTACTTCTTACCTACACCTTGTTTTGACTTTCTCCACTCCTTGATTTTTTTGTGATCTCCACTTATTAGCACCACTGGTACTTTTTTGCCCTTATAATTTTGGGGTCTGGTGTACTGGGCATATTCTGGCCCTCTTTTACCCTCAATTTCGGAAAAACTTTCTTCGTGACTTGATTCGTCCTTGCCCAAGACTCCTTTTTTAAGCCTGACCACCGCGTCTATCACTGCCATGGCCGCTATTTCTCCCCCCGATAGCACAAAATCTCCTACCGACAGCACCTCATCTGCCTCCTCCAACGTCCTTTGGTCAAAGCCTTCATATCGACCGCACAGTAGCACCAGTTTCTTTTTGCCGGCCAATCTTTCCACCGTTTCCTGATTAAATCTTTTCCCTTTCGCCGACAAAGCCACCACCCAAGGTTTTTTTGTCATCCCGAACTTGTTTCGGGATCTTAATATTTTTTCAATTGCCTTCCCCACTACATCCGCCCTGATTATCATCCCCGCTCCGCCTCCAAAAGGTCTGTCGTCCACCGCTCCATAATTGTTCCAGGCCCATTGTCTCATATCATGGATTTTTACTTTGACAATTTTTTTTCTCACCGCTCGACCCAGCACTCCTTCTGCTAGCACTCCTTCAAACATTTTGGGAAACAAGCTTACCACCTCAATTTTCATAGCTTATTCTATCACCCCCCTGTCATCCTGCCTGCCCGCCTCTGGAGGGAACCAGTTCGGAATGACAAACTTTCGACTTATGACTTATTTTTTAATTTGTTATACTTTTCCATGTCAAAAAAGCCACCTCAAACCGCCGTCATAATTATTCCCACCTACAACGAAGCCGACAATATCGGTCGCATGATCGACCATCTTTGCACCAAGACCTTTGTTGATATCGCCAAAAGCTCTGTTCTGACCTCCGACTGGCAAATGAAAATTCTGGTCGTCGACGGCAATTCCCCCGATGGCACCGGCCAAGTTGTGGCCAAAAAAGCCAAAAAATACCCCGATGTTTATCTTTTTACCGAGACCAGCAAAGACGGTATTGGTGCCGCCTATCTCAAGGGTTTCAAATATGCCATGGAAAAACTCAAAGCCGACTTTGTTTTTGAGTTTGACGGTGATTTCCAACATCCTCCCGAAACCATTCCTGTTATGTTAGAAGCGGTTGAGCAGGGTTACGATCACGTCATCGGTTCCCGAAAAATCAAGGGTGGCAGTAATCCCAAAGGTTGGGGTTTTAAAAGACTTTTCTTTTCCGAAATCGGTGGTTTAACTGCCAGATTCATTTTATTTTTTCCCTTTAAAAACTTTTTTAAAGTTACCGATCCCACTACCGGCCTAAAAGTTACCCGGGTCAAAGGTTTTGTTGACAAAATGAGCATGGATTACAGCCGACTTTTATCAAAAAGTTTTGGCTACAAGCTTCAGCTTCTCTTTGAAACCCTCAAAATGGGAGCCAAATTTAAAGAAATTCCCCTCCAGTTTCATGTCAGAAACGCTGGTGAATCCAAAATCGAGCCTCAAACGGCCAAAGACATTTTTCGCGTCGCCTTTCTCCTCCGTTGGCGCGATGACTTTACCCAGAAATTTCTCAAATTCGGCACCGTTGGTTTTGTCGGTTATTTGATCAACGCCCTTTTCCTCTCTTTTTACTCTCGTCTCTGGTCCATCGAGTGGTTAGCCTGGCTTTTATCCACAGAAATGGCCATTATCAGTAATTTCACCCTCAACAACGTGTGGACTTTCAAAAAAGACCAAATAAGTGGGCCGATAGCCATTTTAAAAAAATTCATTCAATTCAATTTCACTTCTGCCGGGGCTCTCCTAATCCAAACCATCGCCGGCACTTTGACCGTTGCCACTTTTGGTTCCGAGTATCGCCAACTGGCACTCCCTTTTATTATCGTTTTCCTGGTTTTACCCTACAACTGGTTCATGTATAACAAAGTCATTTGGAAAAAAAAGTAATCAAAAAATCAAAAGGCTGTCATCCCCAAAATAGTGTAATAGACAAATAGTATTGTCAAAATCAAACCCTCCCACCAGTCTAACCGATGTTTGGAGTGGACAAAAAACAACAGTAAAGCGGCAATAAACACATATTCCAGTCCCGGTAATGCAATTTGGTAATAATTTTCAATTACAATCGGGTTTATTACCGCTGACAACCCTATCACCAAAGTCGAATTACTCACACAAGCTCCTACTATATTACCCATACTCATCGAAATCTTTCTTTTCCCTACCGCTTTTACGTTAAAAACCATTTCTGGCAATGAAGTTCCCACCGCCACCACAAACAAACCGACAAACAAAATCGGTAAATCAAAATCAAACGCCACCTGTTTTGCCAAATAAACGATAGCCTGACTAGCCAATAGCATTATCCCAATCCAAAAACTAATTTTTAAAACCAGCATCGACACTTTGCCGGCATTCACCTCTTTTTTCTTTTCCTCTTCTTCGGCCGGTTTTTTCAACAAACCAAAAGCATAAATGACATAAATTAAAACTAGTACTACTCCGTCCACTCTCGTCAGTTCTCCATCCCACAACAACAAAAAGGGGATTAGTGTATAAGCCACCGGCAAAAATTTATTTTTAATCACCACATCTCCCTTAAAGTGAAGAGATCTTCCGGCAATGGCCGCAATTCCAATTACTAACGACAAATTAACCACATTTGACCCCACCGCATTACCCAAGGCCAAACTCGATACTTTTGACAGTGAAGCCGATACCGACACAAAAATTTCCGGTAAAGTGGTGGCGATAGACATTATTACGGCGGTTGTTTCAAATTGGCCTATTTTAAAAACTTGCGAAAAAACAGCCAAATGTTTAATCAAGTGACTGGTTGTTTTTCCCAAAACATAAGAAAAAAATATTATCCCTAATACTTTTAAAATCAACATGATTACAGCATATCAAAACCTAAACTGTTTTAATACTAAGACTGCTGGTTGAGCCTTTACTCATCCAATTGTTACCATGAATGACCACGATCTTATCTCCTTTGACAAAATAATTTTTTTCTCCGAGCTCGTTAAAAATCGCTCCCCCGATATTAAATTTATCCCGCTTAAATTTTTTAAAGTAGGGGATTACTCCATAAGACAATCTCATTTGCCCCGCCACCTCCTTTTTGTCCGTCACCGCTATAATCGGCACCTTCAGCCTATAAGCGGATAACAATTTGGCCGTTCGGCCGGAGGCGGTAAACACCACCAATCCCGCTATTTTAAACTCGTTGTTTTCATCTATAATTCTTGCCGCCACCTCAGCTAAAGTTTCGCTGGCATCTCTGGCCACCTGATCTATTTTGGCCAGTTGACTTTTTGTCTCGCAAAACTGGCAGATATTGGCCATTTCCCTCACCGCTCTCACTCCAAATTTCCCCACCGCCGTTTCTTCCGATAACATCAGTCCGTCGGCTCCGTCAAAAACGGCATTGGCCACATCCGTCGCTTCCGCTCGGCTGGGTCTTATTTTTTCTACCATCGAAGCCAACATTTCCGTGGCCACTATTACCGGCTTACTCTGTCTTCGGCATTCTTCAATAATTTTTTTCTGCCAATAGGCTAACTGTTCCAGTGGTACTTCCACTCCCAAGTCTCCTCGGGCAATCATTACTCCCTCTACCAGCGCTACAATTGACGTCAAATTTTTCAAAGCTCTTTCATTTTCTATTTTGGCTATTACTCCACCCCCAAAGCCCAATCTTTCCAGTTGTCTTTTCAAACCTTCTATATCTTTTTTACTTCTGACAAAAGATAAGGCCACAAAATCCACCTTTTCTTTCACCGCCAGTTTTAGCCCTTCTTTATCTTTATCGCTTAGAATTTCCAGACCCAAATTTCTGCCCGGGATATTCAGACTCTTCATATTTTCTATCAAAAAGTCACTTTCTGCCATGGCTTCAATTATTTCTCCCCGTTTTTCTATCACCTGCAGTTTTAACTGCCCGTCGTCAATATACAGATCATCTCCTCTTTTTATCTGATCAATCACTTTTTTATTGGTCAGTCTAATTGTTTTTTTGCCCAAAACCAGTCTATTACTTATCAAGATCAATTCTCCCGCCTTCACCTCCAGCCCCTCACCTTTTTCTGTTTCTATTCTCAGCTCCGGTCCCTGTATATCCACTATTATTCCCACTTCTATTTTCAACTTAGCCGCTACTTTTCTTACCCGAGCCATTATTTTTTTGTGCCATTCCAAGCTGTTGTGTTTTAAATTAAAACGAAACAAGTTCCCTCCCTGCTTGATCATATTTTCTATTGTTAGTTCGTCTTCTGAAGCCGGACCCAGGGTGGCAATTATCTTAGTTCTTTTTTCCATATCATCATCTTACTACAAAATACTCCCTTCTTCTTTGCAATCTTGACTCTGGCATACTATTATTAAACTAGCATTTATTATGAAAAAAAATA
>JAHIEZ010000051.1 GCA_018901355.1 Patescibacteria group bacterium
ATAAAGAGGTTTTTGTGTTTGGTTTATGACCTGAGTGATAATATCTATGTCGAAAAGATATTTTGATTTTAGGTTTTTTTTTATAAAATTGGTTTTAAAAATAGTACCGTTGGCGCCGATAGTGGGAATTGTTTGTTTTGGATTGAGGGTAAGTTTGATGTATGAGGGGTGATCATTTTGGGGGGGCTTGAAATAATTTATACGGTCAGAAACGCCGATAACAAAAGCGTAGGGATCATTGGCTCCAATAAGAGCACTATAGCGTTCGATAAAGCCGGCACGGGGACGATAGGTGAAGGCCCAGGGTTCTGAGCCAATAATAGCCGGGTCTGAAAAAGGAGCCATCATCTGTTTTAGCCAATTTGAGTTGGGTAAAATATTGTCGGAGTCGAGAAGGCAGACAAGTTTGGTGGTGCATTTTTTAACAGCAATGGCTTTACCAGCTTCGGCTGTTTTGAGTGGATTTTTGATAATTTGAGCTTTATATTTTTGGGCAATTTTTAAAGTGTCGTCGTTTGAGCCACCGTCAGCAATAATAATTTGATAGTTTTTGTAAGTTTGATTTTTTATGGATTTTAAACATGGTTTTAATACCGAACCGGCGTTTAGAGTAGGAATGATGAAAGTGACGGTTGGTGTCATTTTTTTAAGATTATTTCCCAATAATTAGAAAATTTTTTGAGTGACAGGGGAACTTGTTCGGAAAAAAAAGCAAATCGACCATTGTGTATACCTATAATTACCGGGTTAATCAAAAATTTTTTAAATTCAGATTTGTTTATTAGGTGAATAATTTCAGACTCGATATACTCTCTTTGGTGTTCTCCAGACGGAAATACTTGTTTTCCAAAAAAAAGCTCAATAAATCTTTTTGCCAATCTTTTTCTATTGGGGGTTAAAATAATAGCTATCCCGTTCTTCTTTAATACTTTATAAGTTTCATTGATAGCCCTGGTGTCGTTTTCGATATGTTCAATTACATGACTGGCGATAAGAATATTGACAGTTTTTGGCTTAATATATTTGGTTAGATTTTGCCAATCTCCCTGAAGATATGTTATGTTGTGGTGGTTTTTTGGTAACCTTTGAGGAAAATATTCAATGCCGATGACTTTTTGGCAATAATGACTAAGTTCGTCCGTTTTTGTTACAGCGGAGGCTCCAATTTCGACGACGGTATCTGATTGCTTGACGATATCTTTGTAGACAGACATCAAGTGTCGCCAATCGTAGTTTATATTTTTAAATAAAATTTTCATATTAAGCCACCGTATTTGTGAACTAAACTAAACAACCAGTAATCAATGGGTAGGTCAAAAAACTTGTATTTCCATCTGATTTTGACCAGGACTAAACCAATTTGATACGAGAGGCAAAATATAATTTTTAGGATAGGATTACTGATCCTATCCTTTAATATTTTGTAACTGTCCACATCCATTAAGCCAAAAATGTATTGAGTGAGCATGGCAGTGAGACGGGCTTGTTTTTTGCTAAGCCAGCGTTGTTTTAGGGTTTCTTTAAAGGCGTCTTCGGGAGACATGAGATAAGTGCTCCAGCCTTTAAGGCTGTGAGGATATTTTAAGCCTAATTTTTGGGCACGTTTGAAGAGAGGAGCACCAGGGTAGGGTAAAAAAACATAATAGGTGAAGCGATTTTTGTGGCTAATTTTTAACAGTTTGTCGATAAGGGAAAAGGTGGATCGGTATTCTTGATCGACAAATTTTTTATTTTTGACGGGATCTATCGACCAAGGTAAACCGACTAAAAAAGAAAAGAGAATTTTAATATGGTACTTTTTGCAAAGGCGGGTAAATTTGATAATTTGAGAGACATTCATGTCTTTTTCGATTAGGTCAAGGGCGGCCTGGGAACCGGATTCGGCGCCGGTTAGAATCATGGCACAGCCAGATTGTTTCATTAATCGCCAAGTTTTGGGAGAGTAATTGCAGAGGGTACTGACACGACCATTAGCATTGCCCCAACGGATGTTGAGCTTGTTTTTTATAAGACCTTGGCAAATGTTTGCTACTCTTTTTTCGTCGACAAAAAAATTACTGTCATAGACGGCAATAGAATCGGCGTTGTATTTTTTGACAAGTGTTTTCCATTCTTTGACAACTTTTTTTGCAGGAACGGCGGTCCAGCTACGTTTATTGACAATTTGTTCAACACAAAAAGCACAACGAAAAGGACAACCATAACTACTGATGTAGGGGAAAGTGCGGTCGCCATATTCGGTATTGCCGATGCATTTTTCGAGGTCGAGAAGCTGATAAGGTAGGGGTGGGGCGAGGCTAAGATCGACCGGTTTTTTGGGATAGATGATTTTATTTTTTGGCGGTTTTCCCCTTTCTATGGCCTTGACTAATTGAGGAAAAGTTTCATCTGATTGGCCAACCAGGACATAATCAACAAAAGGGTTTTTGAGAGTTTGTTGGGGTAGAATCGAAGGGTGCCAACCACCCCAGACGATGGGAATATTGGGGTATTTTTTTTTGAAAGTCTTGGCAATTTTTAGGCCATCATAGATTTGAAAACCGGTCATAGCGGTGATGCCAAGACAAATGGCGTTTTTACCCTGATTAAGGATTGTTTTTAGAGGATTTTTTTGCAGATGACGGGCGTAAATTTTGACGTTGTAGTTTTTGGATAAATAGCGGGAAATAGCTAAATGAGCCAGGGGAATGCCAAGCCAGGGGCGGTTGTAGGGAAAAGGAGTGGGAAAATAGAGAAGGATAGAGCGTTTCATTTAAAAATCTTTAAGTTTTTGTAAAAATTTGATTGAATAACCGGCAAGATGTTTTAGGTCAGAAAAGTTGTGGATAGAAATAATTTGATTTAATAAAAACTTAGGAGTGAGGACGCCTTTGAAAAGATTCTTAATCAATTGTTGCTGTTTTTGGGGAGAAATCGGACTTTTGATAACAGGGCGGGACATGTCGTAATCGGCCCAGTTTTGGGTTAAGAGTAAATTATTTTTTTGGCAATAGCTAAAAAGTGGGGTGCCGGGATAAGGAATAATACGGGTAGCTTGAAGGCTACTGACCAGATTTTGCTTAAATAAATTACGGGCAAAATGCAGGGTTTTTTGAGCATCGGCCAGATTTTCCCAGGGATAACCGATCATAACAGTAATGTGAGGCTCTAAACCGACTTTTTTGGCCCAGCCAAGTTCATTGCGGATCTTGGCTGGATCGATGTTTTTGTTAATTTTTTTTAAGGTTTTGGGGTTGGCTGATTCAAAACCAAAAAGAATTAGACGAAAACCGGCCTTGGCCATGAGTTGATAATTTTCTTGGGTAAGAGCGTCAAAGCGCATATTGCAACCGAAATGACATTTTTTGTTTAAACCCTTATCGATGATTTGGTGGCAAAAATCTGTTAGCCAATCCCCTACCGGCAGAGTGCCGGAATCGTCAAAAATTTCTTTGACACCCAAGTTAATTAAATTTTCTACTTCGGCAATAGCATGCTTGACGGAAAAACGGCGGTAAGAGTCATGAGGAAAAAGTGTGGTCCAGGAACAAAAAGTACATTTGCCCCACCAACAATCACGACCGGACATGATATAAGCACCGGGATGGTATTTGAAATTTGAATTGCGATTGGCGTAATCCTGCCAGCAAGTTAACTGGTGGTCGATGATGGGAATTTGGTCGAGGTGATGATCGGGAGTGGAAGCAATAATTTTTGGAGGATTTTGATTGGTTGATAATTGAGTTGCTAGAGAGAGAAGAAGCAGATCATAATCACCACCTTTTAAAATATAATTAACCGGACAGTTTTTGAGAGATTCGTGTGGAAGAGCAGTAACATGATCTCCCATCAAGACAGTGTGGCTTTGGGGTAGTTTTTTTTTGATGTCTTTGATTATTTGCCAGTGTTGTTGGATAACCGGGGTTTTGGTTTCGATGACAATTAAGTTTGGTCGACGAGAAACAAGCCTTTTGAACCATTGTTGGTAGCTTAATCTTTGAGCAATAGCGTCGTCCCAGTAAACCTTAAAACCTTTTGATTTAAGTAAGGTAGCGGCGGAGGCGGGAATGACGGGATAGATGACATTGTCGGTATGGGTCCACTGAAATTGACGGTTTTGAGAGAGGAAAGCAATGCCTTTGTCGGAATTTAGGGGTGGGTAAGAAATAGAAACAGAAAATTTGGCCATAGGCTATTTTAACTTAAAAGGCCGAGAATAAAGAAAAAACCGTAATAAAGGTGGGTGACGGGGATGGTGATGGTGGCTAAAAGAGATAAAAGAAGAGAGTGGCGGTTTTTTAAAAATAAAAGAAAAGTAATTAATAAAAGGGTTAAATAGAGATAAAGTGGAAGTAATGTCCAGGGGGATCCTGAAATAAATTCAGGATGACAGACAGGGTGACGAAAGAGAAGATAGAGAAGATAGATAAGAAATAAACTGGGGAGAAAGTAGCCCGGACGGGCGGAGGTGGCGGGGTATTTTTTGACAAAAAGACCCCTCATTTTGGCATAACGGCCAAGTTGGCGAAGATGGGGTAAAAAAATAGCCCGACGGTGATGAAAGACGACGATAGAAGGATGATAAAAGATTTTTTTGCCTAATTTACGGGTAAGATCAAGACACAAGACGGTATCTTCGCCGGGCCAGTGGCGGGTTTGAAAACCGCCAATTTTGTCAAAATCTGATTTGTTGACGATTAAATTGACGGTGGGGTAGTCGTCGACAAAACGAGGGGGGCTAAGGTGATTTCGATAATCCCCTGCTCCACCGCTACCTAAAAATGAGGACCAAATCAGACCAGAGGCTTGTTGAAAAATGTTGTCCTCTGGTGGGGTGAGGCATGGCCCACAAAGAGCGGTAATATTCGGGTTTTTATCAAATTGCTTTTTGGCATTTGCCAGCCAGTTTTTGTGAGGATAAGAATCATCGTCTAAAAAAGCCAAGTATTTGCCTTTGGCCATTTTGGCACCGAGATTTCTTTTAAGAGCCGGATTACTGGTTTTACTAATTTTATTGCTGATGACCAATAACTCAAAATTTTTGAAAATTTGTTTGTTTAATTTTTTTCTGGTTTGAGATAAGTACGGAGTTTCTTTGATGACAGGGATAATGATAGAAAAGAAAGGCTTTTTGTTCATCCGGTGTTAACGCGCATTTTTAGATCAGGATCATAGCGCCATTTTCTTTGGTTTTGAGAACTATAGTAGTGCAGGATGCGAAGGCGATAAAAAACAGCCAGAGCGTCGATAAAACAAGAATAAATCGTTTTTAGACCAGTGGCGTGGGTAAGACTGCCAAATTGATATTTGAGTTTAATGGGGGCTTCGTAGATGCGGGTAAAACCAAGATAGTTGGCAACTGACAAAATTTCTAAATCGAAAGCATAATTTTTAATTAAAAGCCGGGGTAGAACCTTGACCAAGATTTTTCTTTTGAAGATTTTTAAACCGGCTTGGGTGTCTTTGACTTTGATACCAAGTAGAAAACGAGCAAAAATTTGGGCTAAAAAACTGATAATTCTTCTGTCAAAAGGATATTTGACTTGAGAGGCGGGATGTCTTTTAGAGGCGACGATGATGTCGGCGTTGTACCATTCCATATGCTCTAAGATGATGGATAGACCGTTGGGGTCTATCTCCATACCGGCGTCGATGAAGGCAACATAATCACCTTTGGTTTTGGTCATACCGTATTTGACGGCATAGCCTTTGCCGTAATTTTGGGGCAGGCCATAAGCTTTGAGGTTTTTGATTTTTAATTTTTTAATAATGGGATAAGATTTGTCGATATTAATACCATCAACAACGGCGATAATTTCGTAGGGATAGCGGATTTGAGATAAGGTATGGTCGATGGTGGTCAGATCATCGGCAATGGTGTTTTGTTGTTTGTAGATGGGGACGATGACAGATAAAAAATGGCTTGTTTTATTTTTCATGAGAGAGGAGGGCAAGCTGGTAGACGGCCAGAGTTTGACGGGCGGTTAGCTTCCAAGTGAAATGCTTAGCCCGATTTAAACCTTTTTTTACAAATTCCTGTTGGAGTTTCGGACTGTTCCAGAGTTTTTTGAGGGCATGGGTCAGACTTTTGGGATTATAAGGATTAAACATTAAACCGGAAAAATTGGAAATTTCGGGTAAAGAAGTTTCTTGGCTAAAGATAGTGGGACAGGCAGAAGCCATGGCTTGAACCAGGGGCAGACCAAAACCTTCGGCATAAGATGGCTGGCAATAGATGGTAGCCAAATTAAAAATGGCGGGTAAATCGGCGTCGGGAACAAAACCGGTTAAAGTTAAAAGCGGATTGCTTTTTTGAGATTGAAGCCAGCGTAGGTCTGTGGTCCAGGGATGGTCGGGGACATTTTTTTGGACGGCGGCAGAACCGACGATGACTAGGGGGTATTTAAGTTTAAAGCAAGCTTTGACTAAATTGGGAATATTTTTGTTCCAATCGATATCGCCGACGAAAAGAACGAATTTTTTGGATAGGTGGTATTTTTGGCTGATTTTTTTTAGTTTGTTTTTGTCACCGATGACTTTAAAAGAAGGATCGGCGGCACCGGGGGTGACATAAATACGGTCAGTAGGATAGCCGGTTAGGTCGCTAATGACGAATTTGCTGTAATGGGAGCAGGTAACAAGAAGATTGGTTTTTTTGAGTTGATGTTTTTGAGAAAGCCAGTTTAACTCCCCCTTGATGCCGACAGGGTAATGTTTTTTGAACTGACGGGGCGTGAGATCGTAGACGGTGACGATGGTGGGAATGGATGAGTTGACCTTGAGAGTGCGTTTGAAGGGATCAAAGAAAGGGTAGTGAACTAGGTCAAAATTTCTAATTTCTAATTTAGAATTTCTAATTAAATCGAGTTGCCAATCTTTGTATTCCGGGTCGGTTTTGATGATTTGTTGCATGGCGGGAACAAGACGGGAGGTGAAATAGCCGATACCGCGAACGGCATTGCCGTCTTGGGTGGGAGAAATATCAATGGCAATTTTGACTTTGGCCATAAGTGATTATAGCCGTTTTTTGGTTTGGAAGTATTTGACGAAGGCGGTTTGGTGAGAAATAGCCGAATAATAGGCAAAGACCAGGCCGGGGAAACCGTCTAAGAAACCAAGATGACGGAAGTAAATTTGAAAAAAAGTAAGAGAGGGTTTGAGGAAAAGATAATTTAAAAAAGTAACAAAATTTAAGGGTGTTTTGTTGTCAATTAGATTTTGCGACATTAAGGTAGTATAGCGGTTGTTTCGGCTAAGATAGCGGGAAAAATTAGTATCGGCGTAGTGTAATAAATCATTTTTTAATTGTCCGATAGGTGGATTGATAACGGTTTTTTCATGAACCGAAAGGCAGGGCAGTCTCCCCTGCCCTCTTTTGTAAAGGCGGAAAACCGGATCGGGGTATTGGCCGCCTTTTTTTAAAAATCTGGTTAAAAAGAAATTGGAACGATTGATTCTAAAGCCGTTTTCGATAATATTTTTGACCGGTTTTAATAAGATATCTTGAATCTCTTTTTTTAAAGCAGGCGAAACGATTTCGTCGGCATCAAGCTGAAGTATCCAGTCGGATTGACAAGTGTCGATGGCCATTTGCTTATTGAGGTGGAACATGGGCTTGTTTTCGGTAGAAATAATTTTGGCTTTGTATTTTTGGGCAAGGGCAACAGTGTGGTCGCTTGATTGACCGTCGACGATGACAATTTCATCAGCCCAAGAAACGGCTTTTAGACAGGAAGAAATATTGTTTTCTTCGTTGTAAGTGGCAATGGCGATAGAAAGAGTGGCTTTGTTCATGGCTTTAGGTATATTTTAAAGGCTTTTTGGCCATTTGGGAAATCGATAGTATAAAAAGGAGTATTGGGGATGGTTTCGTCGGAAGCCACGACCAGGCTACCGGAAGGGATGGTATCCCAGTCAATTTTTTGGAAATGGTAATGGCCAAGGGTGGCAACGGTGGAAAAACCGTATTGATCGGGAGGGGTTAATTTGATTTGAGATTGAACTTGCTGGGGTGAGGTTTGATCAAAAAGGGTCATTAAAATATAGGGCTGGTCGTATTTGTTGGTGATATAGATAGGTTGAGTGGGGGGGTAAGGATATTGCTTTAAAAATAGGGATAATTCTTTAAAACCGTAAGGCCAAGCCAGAGGCAGACGCTTGGGGTAGTGAATAAAATAGGCATTAAGGTAGTAGAAAAAAGAGAAAAGATAAAAAAGAATAATAGTAATTTGTAACTTGTAATTTGTAACTTGTAATAAGCCGAGGGCGGTAATAACTATGAGAGGAATAGACAGAGATAAGGCGCGAAGGGCGGAAGGGGCTTGAAAAGTAAGAGAGGAGGCAAGGGGGGCAATAAAAAGCCAAGGGAGAAGAAGGGTTTTTAGCTGGTGGTAACGAGGTTTTCTGATAAGTGTGATTAGACCTAAAAGTAAAAACGGCAATTCGAGAAGATAAAGTTGGCCCATGTCGGGAACTTTAGATCGGGGGACTTCGTCGCCGTTGACGAAAAGAAAATTGAGATCGAAGTGAGAGAAGTATTTTTCGGCCCAGGAGATAAGGTAGAGCACTTTTTTGTTGTGCATGGCTCGATTGATAAGCCGGACGTTGGCATGTTGGTTTAAAAGCTCTTCGGAGCGGGAAAGAGGACCGGGGTCGGCAGTAATGCCAACGCCACCTAGGCGGGCAGTACCACCGGAGTGAAGAAAAGAAAGAGCGATGGGGATGGTGAGAAAAACTCCTATAAATAAAGGAAGAAGGAGTTTTTTGTAATTAGTAATTAATAATTTGTAGTTAGTAATAAAAAGAGAAAGAAGAAGCAGGGGGGAGATGATACGGGCGGAATGGTAAATATAGGTGGAGAGGACAAAAAATACAATCGAAAGAGAGAATTTTTGACGATAAAAATAATAAACGGCAAAAAGGATAAAAGAAAGAGCGGCGGATGACTCCCAAGCGCCACGAGAGAAGTGAATGTGCCAGGGAGAAATAGCTAAAAGAAGAGCAGAAAGAAGAGCCAGTTTTTTATTTTTGGAAACAAGCAAGATAAGACGATAAAGAATGAAAACGGAAAAGGTGGAGAGAATTAAATTTGGTAAACGAACAGCCAGGGGGTTTAGGCCGAGAGTGGCGATGAAAGGCAGAGCCAAATAGACATAGCCGCCGGGTTTGTAGTCGCCAAAAGATTTGAAGTGGAGAGGCCAGGAATGACCGTGCTCATCGTGGCCGGTTTTAATAAGGGAATAGGCATTGTAGCCTAAGGCGGCTTCGTCGGCGTTGAGGGCGGGATAGGAAGTAATTTTGTAGGCGCGAACAAAAAAGGCGAGAAGAAGAACGAGAATTAAGAGATAATTTTTTTTAATTGTGGTAAGCATAGAAGGTGGAAATATTATTGATGGGACTTAGGGGTAAGATGTTTTGAGGATTGAGGTTTAGACGTAAAAGTTCATCATGAGAGTAAATGGCCAGACTGTGGGGTGGCAGACTGTCGGGAGAAGGAGTAGAAACAAAACGAATATTGTCTATTTTTTGAACTGTGCCGGCATCACCGTATTCATTTTCGGTTAAATTGGCTTGTGTCTGATATTTTTGGGGAGGATATTGAGAATAAAAAAGATAGTAAATATATGGTTGACCATAAAAGTCGGTAAAGTAGATTTGTTGATAATCGACTTGTTTTTTGACCAGATATTTGATGGCCTGTTCTTGACCATAAATAAATTGCATAGGGTTGGTTTTGACCATGTGGTTGTAGTAAAGATCCGAATAGTAGACAAATGAGAGTAGATAGACAAGAAAGATAAAAATTTTTAGATAACGATTTTTGAGTTGTGATAGGCCGAGAGAGACAAAAAATACTAGGGGAATGGAGAAACTCATGGCTCGAACGGTTTGGACTGAGTCGCGGGTAAGAGCGGCGGGGATGGGAGCAAGTAAAAGCCAAAGAAGGAAGAACTTTTTTAGTTTTTTGGCCTTTGAAAAAAGTCCAATGATAAAAAAGATTAGACTGGGATAAAGAAGGATACCAATGTAGGGAGCAGAGTGACGGGGATTTTGCCAATCACCGACAAAAGCCAAAAGAGCTGGTGAAAAGTGATTGAAGTAGCGAAGAGTGAAATTGCGAAAGAAGAAAATAAAATGATTGTGAAATAATTGATAATCAAGTTGGTTTGATTCAGAAATAATTTGTTGTGTTTCGGTTTGGTTTCTAGGATAGGAAAATAAGCTGATCACTTTGAGACGATTGGAATCTGAACTGAAAAATAAACCGTAGGCAATGGGGAGGGCTAAAATAAAGAGAGGCAAGATAAAGGGTTTGGAGAGACGTTTGAGATCCTGAAATAAATTCAGGATGACAGTAGAGAAAGGTTTGGAGAAGTTTAATTGGGTGATGAGGAGGATGGTGATTAAAAGAAGGCTAGCTAGTTTGCCGCCTTGGTAAGTGTAGAGGGTGGAAGCAAAAATAAGGGCCGAAAGAAGATATTTTCGTTTGAAAAAAAATAGAGATGCTAGGACAAGTTCGACGGTGAGAATATTGGTTTCCCAGGCCCCTCTGGAAAAATGAATATTGATAGGATTGAAGGCTAAAACTAAAGCAGAAAATAAGGCTGTTTTTTTTGATTTGGGATTGATTTCCCTGATGAGAAGATAAAGAAAATAAGGTAAAAGTGAGCCTAAAATTATAGATGGTAGACGAACAGCCAAAGGGGTAAGTCCCAAAAGAGCAATAAAAGGAGTGGTTAGGTAAACATAAAGTCCGGGTTTGTAGTCTCCGAAAGACTTAAAAATTAGAGGAAGAAAAGTACCGTATTCATCACGGGCAGTTTTTAAAATAGAATAGGCGTTGTAGCCAAGAGAGGCTTCGTCCCACAAAAGAGGCGGGTAGTTGTTAACTTGGTAAAGACGAAGGAGCAAAGCGATGAGGGTGATGGGCAAGAGAAGATACTTAGTCTTCATAGCTTATGATATCAAAAGCAGGACTATTATCGAGAAAATTGATGGTGGTAAGAAGCTGTCCCCCCGGAGGATAATTGTCAGGACCGGTGATAAGTAAGGTAGACGATGATAGGGCAAGACCGGCAATTTCCCAGTCGTTGACAAATTTGAACTTGTCAAAGCCGTCAACCCAGTACCAGTCGGCGTGAAAATCCCATTGAGGCTGATAATTGGCGGGTGGCCAAGGCCAGTAAAGCAAAATAAACTGGTGGGGTTCACCGTATTTTTTGGTGAAAACAATTTGATCATATTTAGAATAATTTTGTTTGGCGAAGCTGACAGCTTCTTTGTATCCATATTGCCAGGATGGGGAATAATTTTGAGAATAAGTATGAGTATAATTATGCCAATAGAAGGCAAATTGAGATAAAAGAATAAGACAAAAAATAGGGATAATTTTTTTAAATTTTGATAAACCAAGAGCGATGAGAAGATAAGGAAGAGGGAGAAGAGTGACGGCTCTAATGGTGGGAAAATCACCATAAGTGAGAGCGGCGGGAAGCAGGCCGATGAGAAACCAGGAAAAGAGGAGTTTTTTTGATGATGATCTAAAAAGTTTGATAAGACCAAGATAAAAAAACGGCAGACAAGAAAAAAATAAAATGCCGGTTTGAGGAAGACCAAATTGATATTGAGTGTTGCCTTTGAAAAAAAGCAAATAAGGGTTTAAAAAATCCAGATAATTTTTGATAAATTTGGGAACAAAATAGGTAATTTTGTTGTGAGCCAGACGGGCAAGAAGGGGAGAAAGTGATGACTGTCCGCGGGAATGATTGATGAGATTGATGGCATCTTGGTTTAAAATAAAAGTCCAGCGACCCCGAGCTTGAGAATCGGGAGAAATAAGATTTAGAAGCTGGGGGATGGTAAAAAGAAGAAAAAGAAAGAGAGAGACAAAAACGGTTTTGGGGTGAGTTTTAATCATTTTTTTAAGCTGATTAAGATAGATAATAAGAATGGTCAGACTAAATAAGGGAGTAACGACGCGGGTGTTGTGATAGGCATATTGAGATAAACCGAGGGCAATGGAAGCAAAAATGAGGAGTTTGTGTTTTTGTTTTTGGAGAGCATAGAGAAGCAAGGTAAGGCCAGTGATAAAAAAGAAAGAAGCGATGGTAGACTGAAAAACGGCACGGGAGGGAAAAAAGCTCCAAGGTGAAAGAGAAGCCAAAAAAGTGGCAAATAGTGCCATTTTTTTATTTTTTAGGATTAATTTTGAGAGAAAATAGGTGGGGATCAGGCTAAGAAAACCCAAAATAGCGGAGGGTAAACGGGCAGTCCAAGCATTAAGACCAAAATATTTTATGAGAGGCAGAGTCAGGTACATATTTAATGTAGTAGGATAATCGCCGTAGGCTCTAAAATTAAAAATGGGCCAAACAGTCCCCCATTGGTCATGACCAGTAAGCAGGAGAGAATAAGCATTGTAGCTATGGGAAATTTCATCCCAATTTAGACTGACGGGGTATTGATCTAATTTATAAAGACGAATTGATAGGCCGAAAAGAAGAATTAAAATTAAGAGAAAATTATTTTTTAGTTTTGAGAGCATAGAAAGAAAAACCAATAAGAGAAACAAGACTAATGAGATTTGAAATAGTACGGATAGGGGTGTTTTTTAATTTTAAACTAAGTTGGTGATTGCCTGGTAGCAGATTGACCGTAATTAAGCCAAGATCGGGAGTAAGATGGTGTTTTATGGGTTTATTGTTTTCATAGACTTGCCAGTTGGGGAAATAAACCATAGGAAAGGTAAGTTCGGCTGAAGGTGAATTGACGGTGGTGTCTAAATGGGCTTGGTGACTGTTTTTACTAAAATTATTAATAGTTATGTCTTGGTCTGAGAAAGGCTTTTGAGGAGCAAATTGATTGGGAAAATCGGTGCCGTAATTGGGCCAATAGTCTTTTAGACCGGCGCCGCTTTGACGAACTAATTCGGCTGGATTTAGTTTTTCTTGATCGCTTAGATTGGCAAACCAAATATCTTCTTTAAAATAATTTAAGTTGAGGGTAATGATTAGGGCGATAAGAAGGAGAGCCAATATTTTTTTGGGAAAATAAGAAAGGAGACTACCGGAAATAAAAGATAGGCAAAATATGGCAAGGAGTAAAAGGCGCCAAGGGAATTGAAAATAGGCCAT
>JAHIEZ010000127.1 GCA_018901355.1 Patescibacteria group bacterium
ACCTTTGTCATTACATTTACAACTGCGAAGAAAACCTTTATTACGCCAAAGGTCTAAGGTAGAATAAGAAATACCGAATCGAGTTACGGTTTCCTTGGGAGTTATCATTCCCTTCTCCATCAAGCGTTTCTTATAACTCTTGCGGGGTAGTCGGTTAGCGTCACCTGTGATATAATACCTCGGTATTCTTTTCGTTTGAAAGGAGTTTCCGTGGAATCGATATCTCTGGTAGCAGGTCGCGATTATCCCAACACTTATCGCGGTTTCGTTGAGATGTTTCCCGATAATGCAGCTTGCGCGGCTTACCTGATAAAGCTACGTTGGCCGCAAGGGTTCATCTGTCCAGCGTGCAAAACGAGCGTAATTCCATGGCAAGCCAGCCATGTACGATTGGTTTGTCCGCTTTGTCGCCATTTTACTTATGTCAGCGCAGGGACGATATTTGACAAGACTCGAACACCACTTACGACTTGGTTCGAGGCTGCCTGGCACGTGAGCACAGCCAAGAACGGCATGTCTGCCAAAACACTGGAGCGCACGCTGGGAACGAAATACCGGGTAGCATGGACCATGTTACAGCGCTTTCGAGTGGCTATGGTCGATGTCGAACGTCATCAGCTTTCCGGCAACATTGAAGTCGACGAAACCCTCATCGGCGGCGTTAAGCGGGGCGGCAAACGAGGCCGAGGCGCCGTTAAAAGTATTGTGGTGATTGCCATCGAAATCAAAGAACCCGTAGGCTTTGGGCGGGTACGAATGCGTCACATCCCAGATGCTTCCAGCGCCAGTTTGGTGCCGTTTGTGTGCGACGTAACCGCTCCAGGTTCTGTAGTGCATACCGATGGTTGGGGTGCCTACAATGGACTATCAGAATATGGGTTCACCCGAAGAGTCACTGTACAATCATCTTCAGGTGATCCCGCTCATGTTTCTATGCCAGGCGTCCATCGCGTATCAAGTCTATTAAAACGCTGGATTCTTGGCACACACCAAGGATCTGTGGTTCCTGAACACCTCCAATCTTATCTGGAGGAGTTCACTTTCAGGTTCAACAGACGCACATCAGGGAGCCGTGGCCTTGTGTTCAGAAGACTACTTGAACGGGCTGTGGCAACTGGACCGATTACCGAACGTGACGTCACGCATGGATATAAATGGGGGTAATCAGGCAGGTGACGCTAACCGACTACCCCGCTAGTAAAATAAAAAGTTCCCTAATGTATTTTAAGGATCTTAGTGCCGGCCATGTTGTCTCTAGCCACCTTATTGCTCCAAACCCAAGTAGCGCAATATGTGCTTGGCCAAGTACTCGTCGATCTCGCTGTGCCGAGGAACCGGCTGCTTCTTTCCTGACTTCGGATTTATGTAGATGTCGTGATTACCGCCAGCCCTAAAAAGAACACACCCTTCATTCCGAAGTTTGCGAAGCAATTCCTGCCGTTTCATGCCATGACCACTTCGCGGATTTTATAATTTTCGGGCACCTCGTCTAGCGCCATCAGGAAGAAAGCCTCTCGGATGTTCTGTTCCAGTTCCTCAAGCGTTCGCCCCTGTGTCATGATTTCAGGGTGTTCGAGCAACTTGCCCAACCAGAACTTCCTGCTTTTCCAGTACACCATCGTCATCCGGCTGAATGCCGACGGTCCCGCCTTGCCTGTATTTTCCGTAGACTGCGCGGCGGCATTCTCAAGCACCTTTAGCAGGAACTCCTTTTGCGATACTCGCTTCGCGTGACGTTCATTCTCGATCCACTCGTACAGCACTTCCGGTACATCCCTTATATGAATCTGCTTTTTGTTCATATTGCACCTCTCTGTGGCGTATTGATATCTTTGATAGCAATTATTTCCGGCGGTGTCAATAACACGTGTCTTCATTATTCATCCACCTCTAGCAGAAAAGGGTTTGGCCGGGGGAAAAGCATCTAAGAGCAGTGAGCAGAACGCAATTTGCTCAATATGGTGAGTAATTTTACCCATTATATGTAGCATACAAAGCACGGTTTCCTGGCTACATTTTTCCAGCCGGGTATGTAGAAATAGTGAGGATGGGAAAAGGTATCACCGATGGATCCGTTGAATGACCGCTTGGGTCACCTCTTTTGTACCGTGGGGGCCGCCGAATTCCATGGGCCTGATTTCACCGGCGGAAAAGCCCTCCTCGACGGCCTGCTCCAGCCTGCATGCCGCATCCGTGAGGGCAGGTCTATCATGGCGGCTCCCCAGCCATTCGAGCATCATGGCAGCGGACAGAAACATGGCCGTCGGATTGGCCCGGCCGGTTCCGGAGATATCCGGCGC
>JAHIEZ010000052.1 GCA_018901355.1 Patescibacteria group bacterium
AACAGGGGCTTCGGCACAGCTGCCTTGAGTGTAATAGGTTTTGTTGGAACAAGACCAATTGCAATCCTGATCGTAACCAGCCACCAAGACTTGATATTGACCAGCCTGTTGAGGAGGTTGAAATGAGAGACTGTTGACGGAAGTGTCTGAAAAAGCACCGTCCTGCCAAGAACCAACAGAACCATCGGCATTTTGAACCCGATAATTCACTTTAACTTTAGAGACGGCTAGAGAACTAAAAGTAACGGTAAGAGCGTTGCCAGAGTTGACTTCAAGTAATTTACCGGATTCGGCACAATTTTGACCCTGACAAATTTTGGTATGTTTAATGACGGGAAGAGCCGTATTTGAAGGTAAAGAAGGACAGTTTCCGGCTTTGGTTTCAGTTTGAGTAGTTTGTTGAGAAAGTTTAACGGCGGTGGGAATGAGGGCAGACATAACCAAAACCCCAAGAACGACGAACAAACTGACTGCACCTTTCTTTTTTAGCATTGTTTAATTAAACAAAGAAAAAACAAACTTGTCAAGAACTTCTAACCACTTGCCAATAAATAGTTTTGACTAAGGTGGGAAAAAGAGATTGGTCCGGACCGTTGATCAAAATTAAAATTTGCTGACCGGGCAAAGAAATAAGAAGTTGATAAGGGTCAAAGGTCTCTTGAATAGTCAAACCTTGAGGCAGAGCCTCTTTAACGGGACTATTAAGAGCGGGAGGCAATAAAGAAAGCTGAGAAACAATGTCTGCCTGTTGGGCAGAAGGAAAATTTAGAGACCAAGAAAAAAGAGGCGGATGAAGAGTAACAACATAAATTGACCAAGAAGATTGGTCTTTGAGTAGGGCTTTGATGGGTTTGTCCAAGCTCATTTTTTCGGACTGGGATAAACTGAGAGAAGCTTTTTTGAAAGAAGGAGGAGAGAAGTTGAGACGAAAACTGCGGTGAGCGAAAAAACGATAAAGAGAAAAAAGAAAACTGAGACCAATGGTAAGAGACAGAGCAAAAAACAAGAGGGTTTTTTTCTTTTTGGCTTTTTTGGCAACAGAAAGAGCGTCGTCCAATTTTAATTGTTGGCCGTTGATTGTTTCCTGACTGTTTTTTCTGTCTCGTTTGGGAAGCATAGATATTTATTTTATCTTTGTAATTTGACTAAGGGTGAGAAGGCCGGTTTTGGCACCGAAACGGGAGACAACAGCAGAGGAATTTTTGAGAGCCCAAAGCAGAGCCTCTTGGGGAGAAAGTTGACGAATAAGAGCGGCGACAAGAGTAGAACCAAAAGCGTCGCCGGCCCCGGTTTCGTCGACAACCTGACTTTTGAGAGCAGGAGAAAAAAGATTTTGATTTGGACTAAGAAGATGAGCTCCGTGACGACCCCGAGAAAGGGCGACAAGAGGGATAGCCAGTTTTTGCAAAGTAGGAAAAAAAGATGACTGATCATAATCAAAAGAAATTAAGTCTTCGGCCTCCTGTTGATTTAAAAGAAGAAAATCAAGGTGAGAGAGTAAGGGTAAAAGTTTTTGCCTTTGGGAAATTTCGCGAGAACCGGGGTTGAGGGCAATTTTAATGTGGTTTTCTTTGGCAAAACCAATAATTTTTTCTAAAAGATCCAAATCGCCTTCAAGAGAGGTCAGATAAAACCAGTTGGTTTTTTTAATTTTTTTCCAAGGAAGATGTCGAGATAGAAGATGAGTAGAACCGCGATTGGTCAAAATGGAGCGTCCGCCGTTTGAAGCGACCAAAATAACAGAAAAGTCAGTTTTTTCCCGAGAAGAAGTGGCCAAAAAAGAGGTGGGGATATGTTCTTTTTCTAAGTCTGCTTTGATGTAAATAGAAAGGAGGTCGGAACCGATTAGGGAAAGTGGGACGGAGGAAAGACCAAGACGAGAAAAAGCAACGGCGGAATTGGTGGCGCCACCACCGGAAGAAATGAGAAATTGAGAAATTTCGGATTTGGAGGAAAAATCCAAAGACAAAGATTGACCGGAGGGGAAACTTTTGTCTTTTTTTAAAACAAAATTTTTTGATTGAACAAAAATATCAACAGTGGCAGAACCGATGGAAATAACGTCAAACATTAGCAAAAGCTTTTAATTTTTTAACGACAAGAGAAGAAAGATCAGTAACGGCCGGCTCCAGATATTGGTAAGCCTTGATAGTGTCAGAAGAAGCCAGAGAGCTTTCGAGAGATTGGCGAAAATTGAGACGAAGGTCGGTATTGATGTTGATTTTGACAATACCATAATTTATGGCTTGAGTAAGCTGGACGGGGTCGATACCGGAGCCACCGTGCATAACTAAAAAAGTTTGGGGGAGATTTTTTTGAATTTGAGAAAGAAGATTTAAATCTATTTTTTCTGGTAAGTTTATATCCACTCCGTGTAAATTGCCGACAGAAATAGCCAAAAGATCGGCCTGACAAGTTTTGATAAATTGGGAGGCCAAGTGAGGGTCGGTAAAAGAAGACGGATCGACGCCGGATTGGCTGGATTTGATGTGATTGAATTCGACTTCAATTAGAATAGAGGGAGAAATTTGTTTGGCTTGAGTAACAAAGGCAGAAGCAAGAGAAAGATTTGTCTGATAATCGAAAGTAGAGCCGTCAAAGTGGAGCATGTCAAAACCGAGAGTGGCTAATTTTTGAAGACGGGAAATGTCTTGGCCATGATCCATATTAAGATAAATAGGCAGGCCGTCGATTTGGGCTTTTTTGACCAACATAAACAGGCGTTCGGCTTGAATAAATTGATCTTCTCCGGCAGAAAGTTGAACAAGACAGGGTAGGCGGGTTTGAGCAACAGCCATTTCGACAGCCTGATAAATTTCAAAAGAATCGATGTTGAAAGCAGGAAGAGCCAAATGACGGGAACGGTAATCGGTAAAAATTTGTTTAAGAGTAGGGATGGGCATGTTTTAATTTAAAATTTTTTTAATGGCGGAAAGCAGGTACTTAAGACTGAGACCATAGTAATTATAAAGATCTTTTGGGTCTTTGGCAGAATGACCAAATTGATTATCAACGGCCAAGTGAATAAAACGGAAAGTCAAATTTTGACTTAAAAGAGTGGCGGCGATGGCCTCTCCCAGTCCCCCATTTTTTTGATGATCCTCAAGAACAATAAGACGGCCGGTTTTGCTAAGACTTTTTTTGAGAGTAGAAACATCTAAGGGTTTGATAGAAGAACAATTGATAATTTCCAAATCGGGAGCTTTTTTGTCAAGTTTTTTGGCTAGATGCGCTTGAGCTTCGAGGGCTTCAAGCAAAATAGGGCCATAACCGGCAACGGTAATGTCTTTGCCCTCTTTTAAAACAAGTGATTTGCCGATAGTAAAAGGACGAGAAGCCGGATAGACAACGGGAGTGGCGGGTCTGACCAAACGAATATAAGCGGGGCGAGGACTGTGAATTGAGGTGGTGATGATTTTTTCCAGTTCAAGGGCATCCAGAGGAGAAAAAACCTCAAGATTGGGTAGACAGCGGGTAAGAGCTATGTCTTCCAGCATTTGGTGAGTGGCACCCAAGGTGCCCGAAAGAAGACCGGAGTGGGAACCGATAATTTTGACATTGGCATTGTTTAGACAAATTGATTGCTTGATGACAGCCCAGTTTAAGGCTGGGGAAAAACAAGAAAAAGAGGTGAGAAAAACTGTTTTGCCGGTTTTGGCTAGACCGGCGGCGACAGCGGCGGCATTGGCTTCGGCCACACCACATTCGATAAAGCGATGACGATACCAGGAAGCAAACTTGCCCAAATAAAGAGAAGATTTAAGATCGGCATTGACGACGTAAATATTTTTGTTGGTTTTGGCCAATTTGAGAATAGTATCGCCAAAAACCTGGCGCATAGAAAGCAGGGTGTTTTTATTTTGCAATTTTTAAATCCTGCCGAGCGCGGCTATAGAGGGCTTCGGATAAATTTTTAACGTCATGATAATGATAATCGTGTTGTATAAAAGAAATGCCTTTGCCAAAAATGGTGTTGGCGATAAGGCAGGTGGGGTAGTGAGATTTTTGCTTGGCTTTTTTTAAGGCCTTGATAATTTGAGTAAAATTGTGGCCATTGATGGATATAACCGACCAGCCAAATTTGAGGTATTTGGCGGCCAGACGACCTAGGGGCATAATGTCTTCAACGGCACCGTCAATTTGATAGTGGTTGTGGTCTACTATATTAATAAGGTTTCCCAGCTGATATTTTTTGGCAAACATGGCGGCTTCCCAAACCTGACCTTCCTGATGTTCACCGTCGGTAGTCAGACAAAGACTGTAATGGCCGGGATCGCCTAAGGCTAAGCCGGCGGCGAAAGAAAGACCCTGACCTAAAGCACCGGAGGAATATTCAACTCCGGGAGCGGTGGTGCTGGCGTGAGCCTGGAGAGGTGAAGTAAGAGTGGCAAAATTTTTGAGATAAGAGTGAGGAAAATAACCGGCTTTGGCTAAAACCACATAAAGAGCCGGAGCCAAATGACCGGCAGAAAGAGTAAAATGGTCAAAATTAGCCTTGTTTTTGGTAGAATAAAATTTAAAAAGCTTGGAAAAATAGAGAGAAATAAAAAGATCAAGAGAAGAAAGCGGACCACCAAGATGAGCTTCGCCAGCTTGGTAGACCAAGTTGAGGAGATCGAGACGAAGAGAGGTAGAAATAGTTTCAAGCGGATGCTTGGGGGCAAGTAATCTCATAGTTAAGTATAGATGATAATAAAATTGTGGTAAAGTAGGCGGCATGGATGATTTTTATAACAAATATCACCGTAGAATCAGAAGTTTTGTAGCCAAAAAGATAGATGATGAGGGAGTAGCAGAGGAACTGACAAACGACATTATGTTGGCGGGGATAAATTCCCGGCCTAATTTTTCGGGTAAATCAAGTGAATTTAGCTGGCTTTGCGGGATTGCTAAACATAAAATTATTGACTATTACAGAAAGAAAAAATTAAAAACAATCTTATTTTCGGTGTCCCCGGTTTTTGAAGAAATTGCCGATCAAGCCTTAAATCCAGAAAGGGACAGTCTAAAAAATGAACTAAAAGAAGAAATAAAAAAAACTTTTAAAGCGGTGGGCGAAGGATATGGAAAAATTTTACGACTTAAATATGTAGAGGGATTAGCAGTGGGGCAAATTGCCAAAAAGCTAAAAATGAGCGTTAAGGCAACAGAATCCAGGCTGTTTAGGGCCAGAAAAGGTTTTAGCAAAAAATGGAAATATGAAAAAAAGAATTAAAAAAATAGTGTGGTTGAGTTTTTTAATAGCTGTAAGACAGGCTTGGGGCTGGATGTGCAACTTGTACCTTTTAAGCTATCAGCCTTTTTTGACCATAAGAACCTTAAAAAAAGAAAGGGATAAATCTCAAACTTTTTTGTTGGCAACTACGGCAGTGTTGCCGGGAATTTTTTATGTAATGGCCAGAATCGGCTGGGATTTTTATCGATACGGCAGATTGTTAAGGTCAATCGGACCGGTATTTTTGGTAACGATGACAATAGAGGCAATAATTTTTGCCTATCTTTTTTATTGGCTAAAGCAGGTAATATCGAAAAATCATATGGATAGTTTTGTGGAGGGAAAAGATGGGATTTGCTGAATATTGGCGCCAATCATTATCGGGAAGTCGATGGTTGATAGGGACTAATTGTGGAGCCGGAAGAAAGTGAAAGGGGGGTTGTCTGAGGTGGTGGGTATATTTTTTCCATAACATGATTTAGTATGGAGATAATATGAAAAAAAGTTTGGGGAAAATATTGGCGTTGACAGGATTGGTGTTATTGATATTTTTTGGTGGTTGGAAAAGTAGAGATTTGAAAAGTAATGAAACGATTGTAGCGACGGAAGAAAAAGATAAATATGTGGCTTTTTTGATGGAGGTATACGAAAAGGTTCAGAATAATTATTGGGAAAAGATAAGCGACGATGACTTAACAAAAATATACCAACTGGCGGTAGAGAAAATAGTGGGTCAACCTCAAAGTTTGAAAACAAATGACAAAGAAGGGGTGAAAAAGATGATTGAAGGAGTGTTGTCTGATATTACAGATGACAAAAAGAAAGAATTTTCCGCAGGAGTAGCAGACGTGGTTTTGGCTAACCTAAAACCATTTGGTAGGAGTAGATTGTATGCTAAAAAAGAAGCGATTGATTTGAGCAATAATGTAAACAATATAAATCCGGAGGCAGATCACTTTAAGAGTTTGGGGATAGGTAAAGATGCCAGCAGTAAAGAGGTAGACGAGGCATATACAAAAAAAGCAGAAGAGTTGGAACCTCTGGCTAAAGAGTCGACAGAAGCGGCACAGCAATTGGCAGAGGTAAAAAGTGCCTATGAGG
>JAHIEZ010000053.1 GCA_018901355.1 Patescibacteria group bacterium
AGTAAAAATTGGAGGTAAATTGGCCAGAAGTGAATTTCGTTTGATAAAAAAATATAAAAAAGAGGGGAAAATTTATAGTTTGCTAGAGATTGAACTGAAAACAGGTAGAACCCACCAAATCAGGGTGCATATGTCATATATGGGTTGGCCTTTGTGGGGAGATTGGCGTTATGGAGGAGAAAAAGGAGAAACTGATAGACTGTTTTTAGAGGCTTTTTTTTTGGAATTTAACAATCCTGACAAGAAAAAAAAGAGAATGAAATTTAAGTTGCCACTGGCGATGGATTTAAAAAAAATATTGGAGAATTATGAAGAAATTTAGATTGTTGCTTATTTTGTTTCTTTTGTTAGTTTTGGGAATCGGGATTGTTTTTTTGGGGAAAGACAGGAGGGATTTTAGATTGGGAGTGGTGACTGACAAAGGAGTGATGGCAGTATCTATCAGTTTTGACAGAAGGATGGTTAGCAGCTTAGAGATAAGCGGAGAGATCCCTTTGTGGATTCCCAGAGGTTTGGATTGGTATGGAGCAGATAAGATAAAAAAAATATTGGAACAGGAGAAAAAAAAAGATTTGGCTAAGGAAGTAATTTATTATAATTTGGGTTTTTGGGCCGATAAAGTGGTTTTTTTGAATGATTTTTCCTGGAAAAAAACAGTTTTGTTGGTGAAAAATATGGGACTTTGGCCTTTTTTGGAGTTTTGGTATTGGCAGGATGAAATGTTTTTTAAACAGGAAAAAATAGAAAATGATTTAAGGCAGGAGGGTTTGTTTTTGGATGAAACAATGTTGAGAGATTTTGCCGAAGGACGTTTATTAAACGAAGAAATGAGGATTACTGTTTACAATAGTACCAAAGATACGGCTTTGGCTAGTTTTATGGCAACATTGTTGACCAGGGTGGGTTTTTCGGTGATGGGAGTAGGGGGGGCGGAGCCGAAAGGGGAGGCTGATTGTTATTTTGTTTATGGAGAAGGGGTTGAGGGTAGTTACGGGTGGCAGGTTTTAAATTCAATATATAAGTGTGAGGTAGTTAAAGATGAGTCTTTGGCTGATTTTGAAGTGGAGATATATATTGGAGAAGGCTATAGTCGAATGATAAACTATAGTAGTTATGTCGGGGCATTCTAAATGGTCAAATATTAAAGACCGCAAAGCGGCGGTAGATAAAAAAAGAAGCGAGGTTTTTACGCGTTTGGCTAAGGATTTGATGACGGCTGTCAGACAAGGAGGAGGGAATACCAATCCGGAGAGCAACTCTTCTTTAAAAACAACCATAGAAAAGGCCAAAGAGATGAGTATGCCCAAAGAAAATATTTCTAGGTTGTTGGAAAGATTTGAAACAAGAAAAAATAGTTTGTCTACTTTTTTGTTGGAGGTTTATGGTCCGTTTGGAATACCGATGCTTTTGACTGTGGAGACGGATAATAAAAATAGAATTTTAGCAGAAATTAAGGCTGTACTAAGAAAATTTGGTGGTAATTTGGGGGAAAGTGGATCGGTAAAATTTCAATTTGAAAGAGTAGGGGAGTTAAGATTGGAAAACATAACAGAAGCCGATCAGTTAAAATTAATAGATATGGGGGTAAATGATTTTGAAGGAAAAAAAGTGTGGGTGGAGGCGGAAAGCTTGTCTGATTTTGTCAAAAAAGTTGGAAAAGCGGGGATGACGGTGTTGGAATCTGGGGTGGTAATGAAAGCCAAGAGGCCACGGTTTTTAAATCAAGAGGAAAGAGAGAAGTTTTTGGGCTTGGTGGAAACCTTAGAAGAGAATGAAGACCTGGTTAGTATTTATACTGGAGCAGAAGGTGTCTAAGAAGCTTAGATATACCATTTCCGCTTTGTTGATGTCGATAACTTACTATTTTTTTTTGGGTTTGCCATATGAGTCGAGAAATTATGGTTTATTGGTAGGGGTGGTGTTGATAATTTTTTGTTTGTGGTTTGGTTTGGGAATAGTGTTTGAAGGAGGATTATCGTTGCGTTTGATGACGATTATTTTGCCCTTGATTTTTTTTGTTGGTTTTTCTTTGTTTACATCATTGTTGCCGGTTAATTTTTTGGGAAAATTGGTCTTAACTTTGTTTTTTGGGTTAATTAATTATCTTATTTTTTTAGTGGAAAATGTGTTTATGGTGGCGATTGGTTTTAAGACGGTACCTTTGTATCGAGCGGCGTATACGGTCAGTTTAATTGTTTTGTTGATATCAGCTTTTTTTGTTTTTGACAGCTTGTATTCGTTTAGATTTGATTATTGGATTAATACCCTGGTGGTGTTGATTTTGTCGATATTGGTTTTTATTTATCAGTTTTGGGCTATAGCTATAGAATTACCGGATGATGGCAAAAAGAAGAACAGGTGGGCTTATGTGTTTTTACCGGCTTTTTTAACAGCTCAAACAGCCCTAGTTTTCTCTTTTTGGCCGGTTGGTGTGTTTAAGGGTTCTATCTACTTGGTGTCAATTTTATATGTGCTTTCAGGTTTGGTGGAGGCGGATATCAGAGATAGATTGTTTAAGAAAACTTGGTTGATGTTTATTTGGATCGGAATAGCAATAGTTTTGGGAATAATACTGACTACTAGGTGGAGGTAATTTTTTGAGGCGATTAGCAGGCGGAGTAGGGAAGTGATAGCCTATAATATGTAATCCTATAATATATATAATTTTCACAATTTATCCTATAATTTTCACGAATTGATGATACATATTGATATAGTCTGTGTGGAAAAGATAAAAAGGCCAACTGTATCAAGAGAGAGGAAGAAAAAAGAGTAGAGCTGTGGCTAATATCTACGTTTTTATAGAATTATTTTTTGCTTTTTGAGGGAAAAATGGGGAAGAATTGTTATTTAATCACCCATTGGGGACGTGAGCATATTTTATACGTCGCACAATGTACCTTTTGCGACTTACTAAAAAATTGGAAGACGGAGGGGAGTGGTTTTGGGGTTTTTTTATTTTTATCAAAAAAATTTTTTTAAAATTTAATTAATTAGTAAAACAATTTTTTTCTGGTCAGACTACCCTAATTTGGATGGTTGCCTGTTTTTTTCTTTTGTGCCTATTTTGGTTTTTTTGACTCCCCTCAAGCGATTTTTGGTAGGTGAGCGTTAAAATATACCTAAAATACGGGTAAATGTGTATGTGGGCTCATTAGAGGCTTTTTTAGCGATGATTAACCAGTATGTAGTAACTTATCTCCTCTTATCTCCTCGTGTTAAGATGATTTATGGCTGATAATTTAAAAGTTTTGCTAAATTCCTTTTTAGAACATTTGGAGGTGGAGAAAAATTGCTCTCAACTGACAATACGTAATTATAAACATTATTGGGATGAGTATATAAAATTTTTAAGTAACGATGATAAGCGGGCGGCTTTGTTGTCTGATGTAACAGTGGAATCGGTTAGAAAATTTCGTTTACTTTTAGCCAGAAGGAATTTGAAAACGACAACCCAGGCTTATTATGTAATAGCCATACGATCTTTACTAAAATGGTTGTCTAGAAATGATATTTCTGCCTTAGCTGCGGAAAAATTAGATGTACCAAAGCAGAGAGATCAGTCTTTGAAGTTTTTAAATGAAAAACAGGTTTATCATTTACTTAATCAGCCTTTGGATTCTACAGAAAAGGGTTTAAGAGACAGAACGATAATGGAGTTGTTGTTTTCAACCGGGTTGAGGGTGTCAGAGTTGGTAGCTTTAAACAAAGATCAGATAGATTTGGAAAGTCGGGAATTTGGCGTGGTAGGTAAGGGGGGCAGAGCCAGGGTGGTGTTTATTTCTTTGAGGGTAATCCCCTATCTTAGAAAATATCTAAATAGCCGGACGGACAAGTTTAAGGCTTTATTTATTAATTTAAAAAAGAGAAGTTTAACTGATAGCAATGAGTCAGTTCGCTTGAGTAGTCGATCAATTCAGCGAATGGTAAGATTTTATGTCAAGCAAGCCAAGTTGCCGGTAGAGGCAACGCCTCATACCTTAAGACATTCTTTGGCAACCGGATTGTTAAGATCGGGAGCTGATTTGCGATCGGTTCAAGAAATACTGGGACACAAAAACATAGCTACTACTCAAATCTATACTCATGTGACTGATGCCCAATTAAAACAGGTTCATGAAAAATATCACCAAGGAAACAAAATTGATAATTTTTCCCCATAGTTGTGAGTTTTTTTGAAAAAGAGGTCTAAAAAGGAGAGAAGACTATTTTTGATTTCAAAATAGGTCTATTTTGCCGTATGTTAGGATAAAATCTGAATTAGGAGTTTAATTAGCAGTCTTTTGATTTGTTGCTAAAATTTTTTGTTTCTACTCCCCTACCCCACTTGCTCTGTCTTTGCGTTGTCTTATAATAAAAAAATGGACTATCTTATAAAATTAATTTTCTTCAGTTAGGTTTTCAATGACAGTCATGGCGTTAACGTGATCCTGGTCGTTTTTAAAACGCATTAGAATGACACCTTTGGTGTTTCGGCTTAATTGAGGAATATTTTTTAGAGGTAATCTGATAGTTATGGCGTGTTTTGAGGCAATAATAACTTGTTCGTCATTTTGATTGACTACCTGAGCGGCAGTGACATCGCCTGTTTTTTTGCTAAGAGCAGAGACTTTAACTCCGATGCCTCCCCTCTTTTGAAGCGGATAGAGATAGGCATTGGTGCGTTTGCCAATACCGTTTTGAGTGACGACTAAAATATGCTGGAAAGAAGTCTTGTCGGCCTTGTTTTCCGGGGGAACGATATTCATACTGACTAAAGTGTCGTCTTTTTTGAGATGAATACCCCGAACTCCGCGAGTGTGTCTACCCATGGATCTGGCGTCGATTTCGCTAAAACGAATGCATTTACCTTTTTGGCTGACCAAGAAAACAAAATCATTGCCGGTAGTAAGTTTGGCCCAAGTTAACTCGTCGTTTTTATCCAATTTTATGGCAATAAGACCAGATTGACGAATGTTTTGAAATTGTTTGATGGGGGTTTTTTTGACGATGCCGTTTTGGGTGGCCAAGAGAATATATTTTTTGTCACTGTTTTTTTTGTTTATAGGTAGGACAGCCTGAACGTTTTCTTTGGGGGTAAGATTGATGAGGTTGATGAGAGCTTGACCTTTAGTTTGCCTGGAACCCTCTTCTATTTCCCAGACCTTGGTTTTAAAAACGCGACCTTTGTTGGTAAAAAAGAGAAGATCATCGTGAGTATGAACAGAAAGGATGGCATCAATTTCGTCTTCTTGTTTGGTGATCATACCAATGACACCAATGCCGCCTCTTTTTTGGGTACGATAGGTGTCTTTGGCGACTCTTTTGATATAGCCGGTTTTGGTCATAGTGACAAAAGTGGAAACGTCGGCCACCAAATCTTCTTCAGAAAAATCTTTTAAGCCTCGTGAATATATTTTGGTACGACGAGAATCGGCGTATTTTAGGCTGATTCTCTTATTTTCAGACTTGAGCTCACTTATCATGTTGGGTTCTTTGGTGATCAAATCGGTGAGGTTTTTCATGTTTTGACCGACACTTTCATACTCGTCTTCGATTTTCTGTCTTTCCAGGGCGGCTAAACGGCGTAGTTGCATTTCTAAAATGGCATTAGCCTGGAGATCGGTCAACTTAAATTTACTAATCAAGTTTTCGCGGGCGGCTTCGACTGTTTTTGAGGCTCTGATGGTTTTGATAATGGCGTCGAGGTTGTCGAGAGCGATTTTTAATCCTTCCAAAATATGATGACGCATATAGGCGGACTTGAGATCAAAAAGAGTACGTCGACGAATAATGGTTTGACGATGTCGCAAAAAAAGAAGAACAAACTGGCGTAAATTGAGCGTTTGAGGAATGCCATTGACTAAAGCCAACATGTTGGCTGAGTAAGAGCTTTGCAGGGAAGTAAATTTAAAAAGTTTGTTTAAGATAGATTTTGGTCGAGTAGATTTTTTGAGAACGATAACGACCCTGATACCTTTCGGTCAGACTCGTCGCGAAGATCGGAAATACCGGTAATTTTTTTGTCGCGAACCAGCTGGGCAATTTTTAAAACAAGTTCGGCTTTGTTGACTTGGTAAGGAATCTGGGTGACGATGATTCGGTTTTTTTCTGCTTTTTCCTGTATTTCACATTTAGCCCTGATAATAAATTTACCCCGACCGGTGGTATACATTTGGGTGATACCTTCTTTGCCGTAAATTTCTCCATAGGTGGGAAAATCTGGTCCGGGGACGACGGTTAAAAGTTCTTCAATAGTAGTTTTGGTTTCCAGATTAAACTTTTTTTGAGCCAGTTGATTAACGGGAGCTAAAACTAAATCGACCGTACTTAACTTTTTGTTTAAAATAGGTTTAATTTCTATAGGGTCAGGCAGAAGCTCCAGGCTGGCTTTTTTTAAGACCAGATCGATGGCTTGACAAATTTCTCCTAAGTTGTGGGGTGGAATCTTGGTGGCCATACCGACAGCAATACCATCGGCGCCGTTTAGGAGTAAATTGGGAATTTGAGATGGTAAGACGGTCGGTTCTTGAATGGTGTCGTCAAAATTGGAAACAGTGTCAATGGTGTCCTTGTCAATGTCAGAGAGCATTTCCATGCTGATTTTGGACATTTTTGCCTCAGTGTAACGCATGGCGGCAGGCGGGTCGTTGTCAATGGAGCCAAAATTTCCCTGACCCTTAACTAAGGGGTAACGGAGAGAAAACTCTTGAGCCATTCTGACCATAGCGTTGTAAAC
>JAHIEZ010000130.1 GCA_018901355.1 Patescibacteria group bacterium
AACTAGAAATTGGAAATTAGAAACTCGTGTTGAAGTCGACAAATTATCCATCCAACCGCAACCCCAATTTCAAATTTCTAATTTCCAATTTCTTCCCCCGCATTTGACAAACTTTTTCATGTCTGTCATATTAACAAAGATTTAATCCAGATATAAGGAAAGTAATTAATTGTAATTTATAGTAATCGGGTAATTAATCAGTATAAAGAATGTCAGTGGCAAAGTTAATCCGAATAATCTTAATCCATAATAATTCGAACATTCGTACAATTCGTATTTTCGCATCATATGAAACTAGTCATCGTCGAATCTCCAACCAAAGCCAAAACAATTGCTAAATTTTTGCCGAGCGGTTACAAAGTCGAATCTTCATTCGGCCATGTACGCGATCTGCCGGCCAAAAAGATGGGCATTGATATTGAAAATAATTTTGAACCGACTTATGAAGTTGGCGAAAGATCAGAAAAGCATGTCGCCAAACTGAAACAACTGGCCAAACAAAGCGAGCAGATTTTGTTTGCTTCTGACGAAGACCGCGAAGGAGAAGCAATATCCTGGCATTTGAAAGAAATTTTAAAACCAAAAAATTACCAGCGCATTACTTTTCACGAAATTACCAAAAAAGCCATTGAACAGGCGATCGCCAATCCGCGCGAAATTGATATGAATCTGGTTGATTCTCAGCAAGCGAGGCGAATACTTGATCGACTGGTTGGTTTTGAATTAAGTCCCTTCCTCTGGAAAAAAGTGGCGCGCGGACTGTCAGCCGGGCGCGTTCAGTCAGTGGCTGTGCGATTAGTCGTGGAAAGAGAGCGCGAAATTGAAGCATTTAAAACAGATGAATACTGGACGCTGGACGCAATTTTTGATCCGGACGGAAAAAATAAATTTGAAGCCAAACTTCATGCCAGAGACGGCCAGACATTAAAAAAATTTGATATTAATAATGAGAAACAAGCGAAAGAACTGGCGGACGAGCTGAAAAAGAAAAAATATCAAGTCGCCAATATCGAAGCAAAAGAATCCAAGAAAAAAGTGCCGGAACCATTTCGCACTTCCACCCTTCAGCAGGCCGCCGGCAATCGACTGCACATGTCAGCCAAAGACACCATGCGCGTGGCGCAACAATTATATGAAGGAATCAAGCTCGGGGAAAAAGACGCTGTCGGACTGATCACCTACATGCGTACTGATTCATTAAATCTTTCCAATGAATTTTTAAATCCTTGCCACGATTATATAAAAGAAAAATTCGGCAAAGAATACGTTCCGGCCAAACCGCGCGTTTTCAAAACCAAATCAAAAGGCGCGCAAGAAGCGCATGAAGCGATCAGACCCACGCATGTTCATTATGCACCGGACGAAATCAGACAATATCTGGACGACAAACAATTCAAAGTTTACAATTTAATCTGGCAGAGAGCCGTAGCCAGCCAGATGAAAGAAGCTGTAGTCAGTTCAACTACAATTGACATTAATTCAGACGACAACAAATTCACTTTCCGCGCCACCGGCCAAACAATTAAATTCGACGGCTTTCTAAAGGTTTATCCGACCGACACAAAAGAGACTCTTTTGCCCGAGCTAAAACAAGCGCAGGCAGTTGACCTTGACGAATTAAAACCAAATCAGCATTTCACTCAACCACCAGCCCGCTACACCGAAGCGGCCTTGATCAAGGCGCTCGAAGAGTATGGCATTGGCCGGCCGTCGACCTACGCGCCGACTATTTCCACTATTCAAGAACGCAATTATGTTGTTAAGGAAGAAAAAAAATTAAAGCCGACAGACATGGGCAAAATTGTCAGTGATATTTTGGTGGAACATTTTCCGGATATTGTTGATTATCAATTCACTGCGGAAATGGAAAATGATCTGGACAAAATCGCCGATGGCAAAAGAAAATGGCAACCGGTTATCAAAGCTTTTTATACTCCATTCCATTCAAACCTTGAAAAGAAAAGTAAAACTTTGACAAAAAAAGAATTAACCGAAGAAGCAACAGAAGAAAAATGCGAAAAATGCGGCGCGCCAATGGTCATCAAAACCGGCCGGTTCGGCCGCTTCATGGCCTGCTCCGCTTATCCCGAATGTAAAAATGCCAAGCCAATAAACGGCGACGATGAAAAGCAGGAACTTGAGCTTGTTGAAGAAACTTGCCCTGACTGCGGCGCCCAGCTGGCCAAAAGGCGCGGACGTTATGGCGCGTTCCTCGGCTGTTCGAAATACCCTGACTGCAAATTCATAAAAAAATTCAGCCAGTCAACAGGAATCAAATGCCCTGAATGCGGCGAAGGCGAAATTGTTTCGCGCCGAGGCCGCAGCAAACGAATATTCTTTGGTTGCGAAAAATATCCAAAATGCAAATTTACTCTCTGGGGCAAACCAACCGGCGAAAAATGCCCGGCCTGCAAATCACTCATGATTCAAAAAGGTAAAAATGAAGTTTGTTCGAACAAGGATTGTGAAACCAATAAAAAAGAATCGCCGGAAGAAAAAAGTTAATCTGGTTTCCGCCAAAGAACGGACTGCCTATGGCATGTGGCGGAAATCAAGTTAATCAAAAAAATATAAAAAAAGATCCGGCTTGGCGCCGGTCTTTTTGATTACTGGAAATTACAATTTTAAATATGCCTTAGGATTTAAGATGTGGGGTATAGATTATGCCAATTTGCAAACAGGCATTTGATACTTGATTTTTTTATTTAAATAGACCATAATAACAGTGGTCTTTGACAACTCTTTAACTTTTTATCTTTTTTCTTGTATGAGAATAATGGTGTTTTAATCGCAATCCAAGGAGGATAAAAAGGGGAAAGAAAGACAAGAAAGCTTAAACGAACGAAGCTCTACAAGCTTTAATTCTTCTGATGATGACTACTTCTCCCAATAGCTAATTAGACACAAAAACAATGGAAAGGAGAGAAAAATGAAATACTTCACTGTTATCTTGCTTACCACAATGATTGCCCTCGGTTCCTTTATGCTGGGTTGTGAAGCAGCCCCTGTATATCACGGAGCGAGCAAAGCTGCTGCTGTAGCTACTACTGGCCCATTTGGAGCCGTCATGGCCTTCTTCGTAGCCGCTACGATAGTAGATGACGCTATTAATAAGAATGATAGCGAAACTACTACGGAATCGCTACGCAGAAGAGGAAAACACTGCACATTCTTTGAATCCGTTTTTGGGGACTGCAATCCAATTAGTGGCATCTCATACACTACAGGTAGGCCTTATATAAGGGAAGAAAACTGATAAGACAAGGAGCGGACGTTAATAAAATTAGGCAGTCTGGTCAATACCAGACTGCTTTTTAATTTTCAATACACATATCAAAACCGTTAAACTAGGTTTTAAAACCCAGCTTAACGGCGATTAGAATTTAGGATGTGGGTTATAGATTCTGCCAACTTGCAAATTTGGATTCTTCCAATCTCTTAATTCTCTCTTAATTCGCTTTGAATTCTGTCTCGCCATAGCGGGATGAATTTAGAACAGACTGTTTTGAATTTTGAACTTTTTTGATCCTTGCTCCTTGCTCTTCTCAAAAAGTTGCGGCCTGCTTTTTCCCCTTTGGATTTAAAGTAGCTTACTATGAATTTGGAATTTAGAATTTCCTTTGTGCTTGGAACTTTAAATTTTGGATTTCTCAAAAAGCCCGCTAATGGGGCTGTCCCAAAACTCTCATTTATTAATGGGAGTTTTGTAATAAAAAAACCAGCTTTTACGCAAGGTTTTCGGATGTTTGAGGGTTAGTTATAAGCAATCTTTTTGAAGTTATGTGCGAGCGAT
>JAHIEZ010000054.1 GCA_018901355.1 Patescibacteria group bacterium
AGCAGGGATCTTGGTCTTATTTTTTGCTTTTTTTAATATAAATGCGCAATTGAATGTGTTGGGGGTAAATAGTTTGAACGATATTAAATTAAAAGAAGAGGTGGTGCTAGATGATCTGGCCCCAATTGAAAATGAAAAACAAATATTAGAAATGAGCGCTTCGTCTGCGGGCTATAAACCAAATTATTTTAAAATCAGGGCCGGAGTACCGGTAGTGTGGAAAATAAAAGACGATGGAACTAGTGGTTGTACTAATGCGGTGATCGCCAGAGATCTGTTTTTCGGAGAGATTAGATTGACAAGAGGAGAAACCAGTGTGAAAGAATTTACGGCTCAAAAACCAGGAAAATATAAATTTAGTTGCTGGATGGGAATGGTATCAGGCACAATTGAGGTAGTGGAATAATGAAAACTGAAAACATAAAAATCGGAAAAATGCATTGTGCTAGCTGTGCCGTTAATATAGAAGGTGAATTGAAGAAGGCAGAGGGGGTCAAAACTGCAAGGGTGAATTATGCTTCGGAAAAGGCCAGGATAGAGTTTGACGAAACAAAGACAAGTTTGGGAGAAATTAAAAATATAATTTCTAAAACCGGATATGAGGTGGTGGAATCCCAAGAAAGGCCTGATGCGAATAAAAAAAAGGTGATAATTTCTTTTGGTTTAGTGATTCCCCTGTTTTATCTGGCAATGGGACCGATGATGGGCTGGCCCGAATTGAGACTGAGCATAGGGTGGTTGATTTTGGGACAGATGATTTTGAGTAGTGCCATTGTGGTGCTTTGGATTGAGATCTGGAAGTTGGGACTGAAAGGACTGTTAAACAAAAGGCCAAACATGGATTCGCTGGTTTTAGTGGGGACGGCGGCGGCTTATTTTTATAGCTTGGTGGTGGCGATTTGGTGGTTTTTTGGCGGAGGTGGAGAAATGCCGGCACTTTATTTTGAAAGCGCGGCTTTTATCATGGTGTTTATTAACTTGGGGAAATATTTGGAGGCGGTAAGCAAGGGAAAAACCAGTGAAGCAATTGAAAAACTCCTTAAAATGGGGGCAAAAGAAGCCATTGTTTTGGTGGGGGGTAAGGAAAAAATAGTAGCAATTGAGGAAATTAAAGTAGGAGATAGAGTGATAATAAAGCCGGGAGGAAAAATTCCAATTGACGGGGTGGTGGTGGAGGGAAAATCGAGTGTGGATGAGAGCATGATTAGCGGGGAGAGTATGCCGGTTTTTAAGAAAAAGGGCGACAGAGTAATCGGAGCGACGATGAACATGAGAGGCAGACTTTTAGTAAAAGTGGAAAAGGTGGGAGAGGAGACAATGCTGGCTCAAATTATAAAAATAGTGGAAGAGGCAGTATCGTCTAAGGCACCAATACAACTTTTGGTCGACAAGGTGTCTTTTTATTTTGTGCCGACGGTGATGGCAATAGCGGTGTTGGCTTTTGGGATTTGGCTGTTGGTGGGGGCCAGTTTTAGTTTTGCTTTGTCGATAATGGTTGCGGTTTTGATTGTGGCCTGCCCGTGTGCGCTGGGGCTGGCAACACCAACGGCGGTGATGATGGGAATTGGTCTGGGAGCAAAAAGAGGAATTTTGATCAAAAGCAACAAGGCCTTGGAAATGGCAAAAAAAGTGAAAGTGGTGGTGTTTGATAAAACAGGAACTTTGACCAAAGGGAAAATAAAAATAAGCGAGGTGAAAGCTTGGGGTGAAAATGAAATAAAGAGAGTATTGGCTTTGGGGGCAAGTTTGGAGAAAAATTCGGAACATTCTTTGGCTGAGGCAGTGGTAAAAAGGGCAAAGGAAGAAGGGGTAGAAACAAAAAAGGTGAGTAATTTTGAGGCGGTGGAGGGCATGGGAGTAAAAGGGGAAATTGAGGGGAAAAAATATTATTTGGGGAATAGACGACTGATGAGACAAGCAAAAATTGAATTAAAAGAGATAGAAAAAGAAATTGAAACCTGGGAAAGAGAGGGAAAAACGGTGATGATATTGGGAACAGAGAGGGAAGTATTGGGAATGATGGGAGCTGAAGACGAGATAAAAACAGAAGCTGGAGAAACAGTGGAAAGATTGGAGAAAATGGGAATGGAAGTGGTGATGATGACAGGAGATAATGAGAGGGTGGCCAGAGCAGTGGGGAAAATTTTGGGAATAAAAAAAATAGTGGCAGAGGTACTGCCAAAAGATAAGGCGAGAGAAATCAAAAAGCTGCAAGAAGGAGGCAGAAAAGTGGCCATGGTAGGAGACGGCATAAATGACGCGCCGGCCTTGGCCCAGTCTGATTTGGGAATAGCCATGGGATCGGGAACGGAAGTAGCAATTGAAGCCGGAGAGGTGGTGTTGCTGAAAAATGACACCGGAGGAGTGGTGGAGGCAATAAATTTGTCAGGCTATACTCTGAAAAAAATCAAACAAAACTTGTTTTGGGCTTTCTTTTATAATATTTTGGGTATACCAATTGCGGCGGGAGTGCTTTATCCGCTGACCGGTTGGCTACTAAACCCAGCGATTGCGGCGGGGGCAATGGCCTTCTCATCGGTGAGCGTGGTAGGCAATGCCCTATTGATGAAGAGGTATAAGGAAAAAACAGCAAAAAGTGTAGTATAATGTATTTGTATGGTGGATAAAGAAAGGTGTGATATTTCTGGATTGAGTTGTGAAATGAAAGAAGTGGATGGCTATTTGCCTTGTGCCCGGTGTCTTGTGGCACGACGGGCAATTGAAAAGAAATTAGATGAGATTACAGGTCAAAGAGTTGTTCTCCCTGCTTTGAATATAATGGAGGGGTTGGTTGGCAAAGTAGTAGTAGTGAGGGTAACAGATGGAAGAATGGAAGTTGGGGAAGAGATAAGTTAAACAGATGAAAAGAGTGTGTTGTTGGGGAACTTATGATTTGTTGCACCAGGGACATGTAGAATTTTTGAAAGAGGCAAAAAAACAAGGAGATTATTTAATGGTAGTAGTAATATCTGACGAAACTGTATGGAATAATAAGGGTAGGTATCCGAAAGAAAAACAAGAGGAGAGAGCGAGAAAAATAGAAAAAACTAAGATCTCTGACAAGGTAATAAGGGTGGGTGAGAATTTTGAGAGGAACTTAAAAATAATCGCCGGATTAAAACCAAATTTGTTTGTATTTGGACATGATCAAAAAAGCGAGGTGGATAAAAAATTAAGAAGATTTTTTGAACAAAAAGGGATAAAAATGAGATATTTACGATTAAAAGAATTTGAGCAAGGGGTGCATACAAGCGATATAATTGGCTGTGGGAATAAAAAAATGGCAAAAAGAAGTGGATGAGTGGGCAGGTCAATTTGCTGTCCCCTATTGGAGTCCGCACGAAATAATGGCACGATTGATGGAAGAGGTGGGAGAATTGGCCAGAGAAGTTAACCACCGCTGGGGACCCAAAAAAAAGAAAGCAGAGGAATCAGAAAAAGAACTAGCTGATGAAATGGCGGACGTAATGTTCACTTTGCTTTGTTTGGCAAATTCACAAAAAATTGACATGAATGGGGCTTGGGAGAGAGTAATGAAGAAATGCTGGGGAAGAGATAACAACAGATATAAAAAGAAATAGGGGTATAATTTAAAAAATGAATGAAGTAAAAGCATTAAAAACAATTAGTGTCATAGCAATGGCGGGGGTGCTGTTCTCGGGTTATTTGTCGTACGGAGAATTGTTTAAGGGGTCTTGTGATTTGACGGGGGTAAGCTGTGGAGCAAACAATGTTGGCGGAGTACCAGCTTGCGTCTACGGTTTAGTAATGTACATAATCGTGTTGATAGTATCGGTGCTGGGCTGGAAGGGGAAAAAGGTAATGTAAAATAAGGAATGGAAAGAGGAAGAAACAGGGATATTATTTTTGATGGTTCTCCTAATGTTGATGCGATAACCGGATTGCCATTTGAGGCTAAAGGAGTAAGACAGAGGTTAATTGAAGAGATGGTGGAAGCACTAAATAGTGGACACGGAGTGTGTTTTCTGGAAATGGATTTGAATGGACTTAAGGGATTGAATGATAACTGTAGTTATGAGGCGGGAAACGAGGGAATAAAAAAATTTGCGGAAGAAAAATTTAGGGTGCTGGACGAAAGTGAAGAAGTGGTTGGTTTTTATTTTTATAGACCACAGGCGGGAGGAGATGAGTATAAGGCAGTGATAATAGTTGAAAAAGGAACCGAAGGAAAAGAAAGAATTGAGGCAAAGATGAGAGAAAAAGTTGAAATGGAAGCAAAAAATAAAAAAGGAGAGTTAGTGACAGTGGTTTTATCTGGAAGTATAGGAATGATTGAAGTCGAAAAAGATGGCGAGACGGGAGCGGTAAATTTTCGAGAAGTAGCAATAATTTTTGAAAAAATGGAGGCAGAGGCAGGGATATTGCTAGATAAAGAAAAAGAGCGAGAGAAAAAAAGGGCGAAAAGGAAAACAATTGAGGATGTAGGTGCGGGAACTTCAGGTGAAATTCGTGATAGTTTGGCAAAATTATTTGCTAGCAACAGAAGACTTACAGAAGAAGAAATTAGAGAACAGTTACAAATATTGCTAGCGACGGCAAAAGCAGAAGGAAGAAGAGAAGGAAGACAAAGAAGATGAAAAAAATATGCTGGCTGATAATATTGTTGTTTTTGGTATGGGCTAGGCCGGTGGGAGCGATAGAAAATGGACAGACGACGATAGTAAACCCGGTGAGAAGCAGAAGTTTATGGGTGAGCCAGGATTTGAGTTTATTGAGAAAACAATATGAGCCAATTGGGGGAAATGAATTAAAGGCAACATGGTTGCTACAGTACGACGTGTTTTTGGATAAAGAATTGATGGAAGAAATAAAAGGCTTTGATGAAAAACAAGAAATAGGTTTGTTTTTGGAAATTAGTCCGGAATTGGCGAGAAAAGCAAGGGTGAACTATAAGCCACAAAGGCCATGGTATAAGCCGGATGTGGTGTTTTTGTCGGGCTATAGCAGAAGTGAAAGAAAACAGTTGATTGATGAAATGTTTAGGCGATTTAAGATAGAGTTTGGTTTTTGGCCAAGCTCGGTGGGGGCATGGTGGATTGATAGCTGGTCGCTTGGCTATATGCAAGAAAAATATGGAGTGGAAATTGGCCTGATAGTGGCGGATCAAAAAACAACGGATAATTACGGGGTTTGGGGACAATGGTGGGGAGCACCATACAAAGCTTCAAAATATAATATTTTGGTGCCAGGTAAGGGTTTGACAATAATACAATGGGCATTGAGAGATCCGGAATTGGCGGTAGGTGAAGGGCCGGAGTTTTCTAATTATTCGCTACAGGCAAATGATTATCTGGAAAGAGGTTTGGAAAATTATTACTTTGTCAATTTGGCAAAAAAATACTTAGAAACAACGGGGCAAATAACGGTGGGACTGGAAGTGGGAATGGAGGGGGCAAAAAATTTGGCTGAGTATGCCCGACAAGTTGACTGGGTAGGTAAAAAGACAGAGACAGTAACGATGAAAGAATTTGCCAATAATTTTAAACCCAAAGAAGAAGTAAAAGTGGGAGATTGGGAGATGACAAAAAATGCGAGAGTAAATGAAAAAATTGGAGAGGAAATAAAATATGATCCAAAAATAGTTTTTAGTGATTATTTTGTGGCAGATAATGGGGATTTTTTGAACAGAGTATTACCGATAGAAAATGAGAAAAAAAATTATGTCCCCTACTGGGTTTTGCTGTGGCTAACCGGCTTGGGAATGGCGATAAAAACAAAAAAATATAAATGGTGGATGTGGGGGAGTTTGTTTTTGGGCTTGGGATTTGGAGGACTGTTGAGGTCAAGATGGCAGTGGGGTTGGTGGGTATTTTATGGACCAGCGGTAAAAAATTTGGCATTGGTACAGGCAATGATAACGGCAGGAGTATTGGGAATATTTTATTTAATAAGAGAAAAAAGATGGCAATGGATGTTGCCTTTGGCTTTTTGGATAAATCCGATAATAAAAATAGTGAGAGTGTCAAAAATTGAGGGTGAATATCTGGCGGGAGTGTTGCTGTCGGGGTTTAGATTTATGGGAGTGGGAGTAAAAAACGGGATAAGATTTATAGACCAAGATTTGGATTCTGGGGTAGCAATGGCTTTGCTAAAATTTGATTTGGAAAATTATTGGCTGGGGATGGGAGTGAATTTTATAATAGGAATAACGGGATTGTGGTTAATGACTAAATTACCAAAAAACTGGAAGAAGATAAAGTTGGGATTGATAATTATATTGGTGTTGATTGAGTTGTGGCAAGGATTAACGGGCGAACCGAAGGCAGTGGGATGATTAGGCTGATGATAAAATAGAGAAATGAATGAAAAAGGAGATAGCGACGGAAAAGATGTATTAACCTCAAAAAGGATTGATAGAACGGAGGATTTGTATTATACGGGAAATAATAGAGATGAAAACACGGGGTGGCCATGCGAGGTACAGGGAGTAACTAGACCGAAACTGATTGAGGCCATGGCTCAAATAATGAGAGATGGAGGTCGGGTGTGTTTGATTGGTATGGATTTGAATGGATTAAAAGCAATAAACGATAGCTATGGACATGATGCGGGAGATGAGGCAATCGGGGAATTTGCAAAAGAAAAAAGGAGATTAGTTTTGGAGACAGCTGGTGCTGACGAGTTGTACTGCTATAAAAACCATGCCGGAGGTGATGAGTTTCAAATGATGGCGATAAATAGAGTTGGAGGAGACGAAGGGTTTGCTGACAGAGTAGCGGAAATTTTAAGAAGAGAGGTGATGATAAAGGGGGAAAAAGTAACTTTGACGGTATCAGGTGGAGTAGGAGTGTCAGAAAGGGTTTTTGTTGGAGGAGAAAGCGGAGAAGATGCCGGCCAAATTTTTCAAGAAATGAATGTTGAGGCGGAGGCTTTGATGCTTGACGAAAAAAGAGAAAAAAATAAACAAGTTTTTGCCCGGACAACAGAAGCCTTAAGAGAAGTGCCCTTGGAAAGACGAAAAACTGTTTTGGCAAAAATATTGGCGGAAGATAGACAATTTACGGACGAACAAATTGTGGCTTTGATGGACATTGCGTATGAAAGTAAGTGAAATGATTGAAGAAATCAGAAAAGAGCTGATGCCAAGAACGGCTTTGCGGTATGCCATAGAAAAACTGCCAAAAGAGTGGAAAATCAGGGCGATGGAGAGGTAAAATTTTTGATTGGTTTGTACGACTGCCTGTGAATAGGGCAGGGACCAAGGGTTTGAAGAGCTTGAAAATGAGCGGCGGTGCCGTAACCCTTGTGGACAGAAAAGCCGTAACCGGGGTAAGTTTGGTCAAGTTGGCACATATGGTGATCGCGGGTAACTTTGGCGACAATGGAAGCGGAAGCAACAGAGAAACATTTGGTATCGGCCTTGATGATAGAACGATGAGGAATGTCGGAAGGTAGAGAAAGACTACCGTCAAGTAAAACAAAATCGAATTTTTGGGGAAAAGTAGAAACAATTTTTTTGACAGTGAGGGCTATGGCCGAACTAATGCCAATTTTGTCTATCAGGCTGGCATAGGCAAAAAAGACTTTGTATGAGTAATTGTTTTGTTTAAAATAGGAGAGGGCAAAGCAACGTTGTTTTTCCGATAAAGTTTTAGAGTCGCGGACTTTGGTTTTAACAAAAGTTTCAGGGTTGAAAGTGTCCAGATCCAAAAGAAAAGCACCGAGGGCAACGGGGCCGGCCAAGGGTCCCCTGCCAACTTCGTCGACACCCAAAAGAAAACGGGTGCCAAAAGGAAGAAGGGATTTTTCGAAATCAAAGTCAGGAGTTTGCATTAGACTGTGATTTACGCTTGGTAATTTTTTCTTTTGATCGTTTTAATTTAGACAAATCCATTTCTATGGGATTATTCATATCAAAATAATCAGTAAAATCATGATTAGACCAAAAATCTCTTTCTTCCTCTTCATCTTTAAATTTTGGAATTTTTTTCATATACTCTCCTTCTCTTCGTCAAAAGGAAAAAACGGAGGTTTGGAGATGGCAGTGGCCATGTCCGGGCCGGTGACGGTATCCATATTGATGGCAATTAGAGGTAAATTGAGTTTTAGGGAGGGAGTAATTTGAGTTTTGAGGTCGATTTGGGAACGGGAAGGAACAAAGGAAAGATAAGTAGAGAGAGGCTTCATAGAACAATTTAGTGTAGCATTTTTTGTGTTTTCGTCCCGAGGGACCTCGGGGCTCGTCAGTAGAAAAATCTAGAACACAAAAACTTTCTGTCTTGTTTGTCGATATTATGGGATTTTTAATAAAAATGATGATTCTGAAATAAAAATGTTATATTATAAGTATGGAAAGAAAGGAATTTTATGCAATAGCGGACGGAAGAACTTTTTATATGCCTGAGAGGACAAGAACGGTGGCGGTAGTTCAAGAAGCTTTGTCGTGGGCAAGAAGAGAATTGGAAACAAGATTGGCTGTGGCAAGAAATGCTAAATTTGTGGAAGAAAGATGGAGATTAGACGAGAAAAACGAAGCAGATAGACAAAAAAAGGAAAGATGGGAACAAGCAATAGTCATGTTGGAAGAAACAGGGGTGCCAGACTTATTGAGAGATTGGAGAGATAAAGGTATTTTAAGAATGAGTGATGACCCTGTTTTTGATTATGAACAAGCTTCTGGTCTCCGTGGAATCTTGGGAGATGTCATCAAAAAGAAAATAGAAGATTTTACCCCGGCGAAACTTGTTTTTGATGGAGAAGAAGGAGTTTGGGTAGAACTGAACTTTTCAGTCAAAGATCCACTTACCCTGAAGCGTCAGTCAAAAAGTTTTAGAGTTAGTTTTGGGGAAGAAGGACTGATGATAGGAGAAGAAGTGATACCAGGAGACCGGGTTGTTGAAACAATAGTAAGCAGACTGGCCGAAGTAGCATCTTAAGGGCTTGATAGAATAAGTGATGAAAAAAAAGAAAGGATTGAGGTGGAATTTGGATGAGGTGGTGACGGAGGTTGATTTTGGAAAGTTGAGAAGTGAAATCAGAAAAGAAACAAAGAAAGCGGAAGGTTGGGTAAAAAAACTTAAACCGGAAATGGGAGTAGAAGATTTTGGGAAGATGTTGGAATGGTGGATGAATTTGGAAGAAAAAATAGCCAGACTAGTTTATTTGCCTCGTTTGAGAGAATCGGCTAGACAAAATGACAGAAAGGCCAAATTGCTAAAAATGCAGGCCAACGATACGGCTTTGGAATGTGAAGAAAAAATAAGACCGATAAGCCATTGGTTGAAAGGATTGGAAGGAGGAGAAAAAAAACTGGATGACAAAAATGCCAAAAGACTGTTTGCCAGTCGGGCAAAATTAAAATATTTTTTGGAATACGGCAGAAAGGCGGCCAAACACAGTTTGGCTCTAAGAGAAGAAGAAATAGCCAGTAATAAAGACAGCTACGGACTGGAAGCGGTGCTGGATCTAAGAGAGATGATAGCAACGGGGATGAGGTATAAATTTGAAGGAAAAACAATTAAGACACAGGCGGAACTGATGAAATATGTTTATTCGACTAAAAAAGAAGAAAGAGAGGGGGCATATAGAGCTTTATTTAGGGCTCATAAAAAAGAAATAGATAAGCTATTTTTGGTTTATCAGACAGCGGTAAAAAATTGGGATTATGAGGCAAAAATCAGAGGCTATAAGTCGGCCATTGCCATGAGAAATTTTGCCAACAGAGTGCCGGATGAGGCGGTGGAAAGTTTGCTGGTCGTTTGTGAAGAAAAAAGAGAAGTTTTTGGGAATTTTTTTGAATTTAAAGCAAAAACTTTGGGGGTAAAAAAACTAAACCGTTTTGATCTGTATGCACCCTACCAGAGGCAATCGGGAGAGCAGAAGAAATATGGTTTTGAAGAAGCGAAAAAAATAGTGCTGGAAACTATGTACGATTTTTCAGATAAATTTGGAGCGGGGGCGGAGATAATTTTTGAGGACGACCACATAGACAGTCATCCCCGGCCACAAAAGAGGAGCGGAGCATTTTGTGCGACGGTAGGACCAAAAATAAGTCCGTTTGTACTGTTAAACCACACCGGAGACTGGAGAAGCGTGTCTACTTTGGCGCACGAACTGGGACATGCGGTCCACAGCTTATATGCCAACAAACAAGAGATAGTGACTCAGGAC
>JAHIEZ010000008.1 GCA_018901355.1 Patescibacteria group bacterium
CAATGGTGATATGGATTTTAAAATCACCGGTACCAGAACCGGTATCACCGCCATTCAATTGGACATAAAGTGTGCCGGCCTGACCCTAAAACAAATAGAAGAAATATTTCAAGCCTCTACCAAAGCTCGTTTGCAGGTTCTTGATCTTATGGATAAAACCATGCCCGATCATAGACCCCAACTTTCTGTTTACGCCCCCAAAATCCGCCTAATTAAAATACCAGAAGAAAAAATCGGTGATCTTATTGGTTCCGGCGGTAAAACTATCAAGGGTTTAATGGAAAAATATGGAGTGGAAATTGACGTTGAAGATGATGGTTCTGTTTCCGTTTCCTGTCTTGATGAAACCAAACTCGAACCGGCTATCTTTCACATTAAATCCATGGTTAGAAAAATTGAAATCGGTGAAGAATTTGACGATGGTCTTGTTACCCGGGTAGAAGATTACGGCGCCTTTGTTGAGTTTCTTCCCGGTCGGGAAGCTCTGGTTCATATTTCCGAGCTTTCCTCCGGTTTTGTCAACAGTCTCAATGGTCTTCTTAAGGTTGGCGACAAGCTTAAAGTCAAGGTTATCGGTTTTAACGAAAATCACCAAATAAAACTTTCCGCTCCCGAATTTAAAGCTTCCCACCCCGGTTCTTCTTCCGCTCCCCGATCGGCTCAGCCGGTTTTTGATCGACGCCCTTCCGGTCCTTTTTTTGCCAAGTTTGACCCCAGCCTTCGCCAATCTTCTCGCCCCGCCGGTGGCAATCGCGTCAAACGATCTTAGCGTGTATACTTAAAAGATGAAAGATGATCTGTCCCTGACTTCTGCCATTGCTAAACTGCAAAAAAAAGTAGAAACCGTCAACTTACCTCCTCCGCTTTTGCAAAAAATTGAAGATCTTTTTTCCCAACTTAATGTCAACGTTCAGTCGCCTCAAACTTTTTGGCAGACCTATCAATCTATTTCTCAATATTTAGATTGGGTTGTCTCTTTGCCCTGGTTTCACCAAAGTCAGGACATTCTTGACCTTGCTTTTGCCAAAGAAAAACTTGATCAGCATCATTATGGTTTAGAGTCAATCAAACAGCGCATCTTGGAATACATTTCTGTTCTGATTTTACAAAAAAATCGACATTCAGAACAAAATTTCCCCGCCCCTGTCTTTCTTTTTGTTGGTTTAGTTGGTACCGGCAAAACCACCTTAGCCAAGTCTGTTGCCTCTGTTCTTGGCCGTCAATTTATTCGTATTCCTTTCGGTGGTTTAGGTGATCCTCTTTATCTTCGCGGTCGCTCCAGAGTTTATCCTGAAGCCGAACCTGGGGCTATTATTAAGGGTCTAAAAAACGTTCAAACCAAAAACCCCGTTATTCTTTTAGACGAGATTGATCGTATCGCCGACGACGCTCTCAACACCATTATGGGTGTCTTAGTCGAGTTGCTTGATTCCGAGCAAAATGCCCGTTTTGTGGATCACTACCTTGATTATCCTTTTGATTTATCCCAGGTTATTTTTTGTGCCACCTGTAACAATACTGCCAAAATCGCCACCGCCGTTCTTGACCGTCTGGAAATTATAGAAATGCCCTCATACAACGATGAAGAAAAAATCACCATCGGCCGTGATTATCTTCTTCCTCAAGCTCTAAAAATGGCCGGTCTTTCTCCTACCGAGCTACAGATCTCTCCTTCGGTTTGGCCCAGCATAGTCCGACCGCTTGGTTTTGACGCTGGTGTTCGTACTTTAAAAAGAAACGTCGAGTCTCTCTGCCGTCAAACCGCTCACTTGATTTTGCAAAAAAAACTGGAAAAGGTCACTGTCGATGAAACCAACGTTAAACAGTTTATTCCCCAATGGTAAAAAAACAAAAAGACAACTATCTTTTCCCCATTATTCTTCTTTCTATTTTTTTTACCTTGATTTTATTTCTCATTTCTTTTTATTTTCAAAATGAAAGTTTAAAGCAACGACAGGAGTATTCTTCTCAAATTCCTTCTTTTCTTATTTCTCCCACCCCACCCCCTCCTCCCTCTTCTTTCTTATAAAAATGTCTGCTACCAATTCTCAAAAACTAAAATATCTCTCTGGTTTAATTGCTTCTTGCCAAAAATGTCCACTTTACCAAACAGCCACTAATCCCGTTCCCGGGGACGGTAATCCCGAGGCCAAGATAGTTTTTATCGGCGAAGCCCCCGGTTTTTATGAAGACGAGCAGGGTCTGCCTTTTGTTGGCAATTCCGGTAAACTATTAGACAAGCTTTTGGCTTCCATTAACTTAAAAAGACAGGATGTTTTTATCGCCAATATCTTAAAACACCGACCTCCGGATAATAGAAACCCGGAACCGGCCGAAATAAAAGTTTGCACTCCTTTTTTAAAAGCTCAATTGCAAGTTATTCGTCCTCGTGTTATTATCACCCTTGGTCGTTTTGCTTTAAACTATTTTTTTCCCGAAGCGTTGATCAGTCAAGTTCGTGGGCAAATTAAAAAGATTACCTGGCAGGGGATTGATTCGACTTTTATTCCTGTTTATCATCCTTCTGCTGGTCTACGCAATGGTTCTATGCTTAAATCTTTACAGTCAGACTTTATTACTATTGGCAAATTTTTAGACCAAAAGTAAAAACGACTCTATCTATAAAAAAACTATGAATACAAACTTAAATACTCAAACCGTCCAAAAAAACTTTTCCCCCTCTTTAAATCAGATTCGGGAATTTAAAAACCATTACGATTCGGTCCGCGTTTCCTCTTTGGGCGGTTTTGGCGATGTTACTCAAAATATGTTCGTTTATGAATTTATTCCTTCAGGAGATCTCAAAAAAAGCCAAATTATTATCGTTGATTGTGGTGCCGGTTTTCCCGAAGAAGACACTTTTGGTGTTGATCTTCAAATTCCCGATACCCACTATCTTGAAGACAAAAAAGACAGAATTTTAGGTATTTTTATTAGTCACGGTCACGAAGATCACATTGGCGCCATTCGCTTCGTTTTGCCCATTCTTGGTCTTAATATCCCCATTTATGCTCCCAGACTGGCCGCCGCTTTTATTCAGGCTCGTTTAGCTGAAACTAAAATTAACGCCAATATCCAAATTTACGATGATGACACTCCTCCTATTAGCAAAGGACCTTTTGTTGTTGATCCGGTTCGGGTCACCCATTCCGTTCCCGATACCTATCATTTATCTATTTCTACCCCTATCGGGGTTTTCTATCACGGCTCGGATTTCAAGTTTGACGTCTTCCCCATGTTTGGTAAACCTGCCGATCTCAATCATATCGCCAGAATTGGTGACAAAAAAGTTGTTTGTCTTTTGTCTGATTGTTTAGGAGCTGATTCTCAAGGTTTTTCCCCTTCGGAAAGATCCCTGGCTGACAAATTCAAGCAGGAGATAGTTTCAGCCAAAGGTAGAGTTTTTGTTACCTCCATTTCCAGCAATATCGTTCGTTGGGGTCAGGCTATTGAATATGCCAGATCGGTTGGACGTAAAATTGTCGGTGTTGGCATGTCCATTGACCGGGCCATCAATGTTGCCAAAGAGTTGGGTTATTTAACTATCAGCAATTCAGACCTGGTTCCTGTGGAAAGAATCAAAAACTTTCCCGACGACAAGCTAATTTTCTTGGTCGCTGGTTTTGCCGGTCAGCCGGATTCGGCTTTAAGCAAAATGATTATGGGTAAGCATCGCATCAAAATTAAATCAGGCGATAAAGTCATTTTTTCTGCCCCCGATTATATTCCCGGTACTACCTCAAAAATCAATGTCATGATTGATAATCTTTCCAAAATGGGAGCCGAGGTTAGTTATGGCGACGAAAAAATTCATGTTTCCGGTCATGGTTATCAAAAAGAACATGCTATTTTAATCGACCTGCTTAAACCAAAATTTCTTTTACCCATTGGTGGTAACTACCGTCATATTAAAGCCTACCAAAGTATTGCCAAAAATCTTGGATACAAAGACGATCAGCTTATCAATCCCGATATTGATTCGGCGATTACTTTCAACGGCAATGGTTCTGTCGATACCAAATTTCACCATTCCCTCAAGAAAGTTTTAATCGACGGACTTGGCGTCGGTGACGTTGGCACCACTGTTTTAAGAGACAGAAAAATTTTAGCCGAGGACGGCATGTTCTCTGTCATTCTTTTAGTCAATAGTCAAAACGGTAAACTAACCAAAGACCCCGTCATTCTCAGCAAGGGTTTTGTTTTCGTCAAACAACACGGAGATCTTATTGCCTACCTAACCAAAGAAACTATCACCAAGTTCAATCGGGTTACCAGCACTCCCGCCAATTTTGAATTTATCAGCCAACAGCTTCAGGCCCATCTGGAAACCATCATTCAGCAAAAAACCGGCCGTCAGCCCATGGTCCTACCTCTGGTTATCGAAGTATAGTAAAATAAGCCATGCTTTATAGCAAACTTTTTGGTAAAACCAGTAAAAATATTACTATCGACGCTGATAGTATAAATGCCAAACTATTAAGTCAGGCTGGTTTTATTCAAAAACAGATGTCTGGAGTTTATAACTATCTACCTTTGGGGCTCAGGGTTTTAAAAAAAATCCAACAGATCATCAGACAAGAAATGGACGCTATTGGCGGTCAAGAAATTCTCATGCCGGCCTTATCCCAAGAAGAGAGCTGGATTACCACTAAACGTCATCATATGGATGTACTTTTTCATCTTCAAAGTCAGGCCGGAAATTCCCTGGTTCTTAATCCTACTCACGAAGAGGTGATTACTCCCTTGGTCAAAAAATACACCCTATCTTACAAAGACCTGCCGGTTTTGCTTTATCAAATCCAAGATAAATTTCGCGATGAACCCCGAGCAAAATCCGGCTTACTTCGTGGTCGGGAGTTTAATATGAAGGATTTATATTCTTTTCACCAAAACGTAAAAGATCTCGATTCTTTTTATCAGACAGTCCAAAAGGCTTATTTCAAGATATTCTCCCGACTCGATCTTAGCCAAACCGTTCTCACCTTTGCTTCCGGTGGCAGTTTTAGTCAATACTCCCATGAGTTTCAGACCATCAGTTCCACCGGAGAAGACACTATCTACTATTGTTCCAAATGCAAAATAGCCGTCAATAAAGAAATAATTTCCCAACAGTCCTCTTGTCCTCAGTGTGGTCATAGCAAACTCGAACCGAAAAAATCAATCGAGATTGCCAATATCTTCAAATTGGGGGATAAATTTTCCTCTGCCTTTGATTTTTTCTACCAAGATAAACAGGGTCAAAAACATCCGATAATTATGGGTTGTTATGGTATCGGTCCTTCTCGGATTATGGGTGCTATCGCCGAGACATCTCACGACAAAAATGGTCTCATTTGGCCTGCTTCGGTCGCCCCATATCAGGTTCATTTGATTGGCATAGATCTTTTTGACACCGACACAAAAAAACAAACAAACGATCTTTACCAAAAACTTTTAGATGCCAACATAGAAGTTCTTTATGATGATAGACCCCAAGTTTCTGCCGGAGCCAAATTTACCGATGCCGACCTAATTGGTCTGCCTCTTCGTTTGCTTGTTAGTCAAAAAAGCTTAAAACAGGGTGGTGCCGAGTTAAAGTATCGCCATTCTTCTCAAATTAACATTCTGCCCTTTCAAGAGATTCTTGCCAAAATTAAGTAAACACTTTTCTCCTTTCCTGTTATACTAAATTATGGCTAAACGTGGACGTAAGAGAAAAAACAGCAACAGAATTATTCCGAAGCTTAAACTAAAAGCTACTACCGTTCAGTCTATCTTTTTTATTTTCTTTCTTATCCTCTCTATCCTTTCCATTTTCTCTTTTCTTCAGATTGGTCCCGTTCCCACCCGTTACAATTATCTTTTAACCAAATTTTTTGGTTTTACTTCGATTATGGTTCCCTTTCTTCTTCTTCTATTGTCCTTTCTTTTCGCCAAATTAAGATCTCCTCTCAAGGAACCCAATATTATCCTTGGTTTCTTAATTATGTTTATTTCCATTTTAAGTTTGTTCAAACAGGGTTTGGTTGGTAGATTTCTTTGGCTTCAAATTCTATCTCTTTTTACCGAAATTCCTTCTTATCTTATTTTTTTCTTTTCTTTCATTGTCGGTTTTGTGGTTTTGTTTGACACCTCAGTTGTTCAAATCGTCAAATTTTTTATTTCCACTTTCAATCTCATCAAAAAGTACAC
>JAHIEZ010000113.1 GCA_018901355.1 Patescibacteria group bacterium
CCGCCGCCGGTTTACATTAATCCGGTTCTGTATAAACCCGAACTTTACTTTGCCTTTTACTTAAACGACTTGAATTTACTAAAAGAAAATAACGGATTCTATTATTATTTGCCTTCGGTTTGTCCGGAAGGAGCAGTCTGCGTCGATCAATTTTAATTATTATTGTTTTAGCTGCAATAATCCGGTTTATTGGTTTATCCTCCTTGCCGCCGGCTTTAAATCGTGACGAAGCCGCCCTTGGCTATAATGCTTATTCGATCTTAAAAACCGCTAAAGACGAACATGGTCAATTTTTACCCTTGTCTTTTAAATCCATCGGCGACTACAAAATGCCTTTATACATTTATGCCACTATTATTCCGGTTAAGCTCTTTGGTCTAAATGATTTTTCTATTCGCTTTTGGTCTGCCTTAGCCGGCGTTGTCAGCGTCATCATGATTTATTTAATTACCAAAAAGCCTTTAGTCGCCTTTTTAATGGCCTTAAATCCCTGGGCAGTTTTTTATTCCCGGATTGCTTTCGAAGCTAACTTAGCTTTAGCTTTGTTTCTCGTCGGTTTGTGGTTATTGTTGAAGAAAAAGCCCTTAGGTTATATCTTTTGGCTTTTAGCTTGCTTAACTTATTCTTCAGCCTTAATCTTTATTCCCTTATTTTTTATATTTTATTATTGGCGCTATCGGCCAAAAATTATCCCTTCTAGTTTATTTTTAGTTTCATTTAGTTTAATTTTTATCGGCCTTTGGCAAGTTTCTTCCCAAAAACAAAACATTACGGTTTTTTCCGACCCCTACCTGATCGACACCTACAACAAAGAACGGACGCTTCAGTATCAAAAAAACCCTCTTAAAACCAAGCTTTTTTATAATAAATATGTTTATTTCGGAAAGATAGTGGCTATTAATTATTTAACCACTTTCTCCCCTAAATTTTTAGTTTTAAAAGGGGATAATCATCCCTGGCATCAAATTCCCAAAGTCGGCAATTTTTATTTCTTAGAAATTATTTTAGCTTTGATCGGTTTGCTTAAACTAAAAAAGAATCGGCTATTATTTTTCGCTTGGCTATTATTAGCCCCCTTAACTTCAGCCATTACCATTGATGCGCCTCACTCCACCCGGTCAATATTTTTATTACCGATTATTTTAATTTTTGCTTCAGCCGGCCTTCAAAAATTTAAAAAATTCTTACCCGCAATTGCAATAATATATTTCATAAATGTTGCTTATGTTAGTTATCAATATCTTAAAGTCTATCCAATTAAAGTTGCCGGTAGTCTGCCGGTGGGTTTAAAAGAACAGTTAATCAGTTTAAGAAACTCTTCAGAGCCAATTTATTTAACCAATGTTCACGATTCCACCTATCTTTATCCTTTGGTATATTTGCCAATCGATCCGAAGCTTTTTCAGCAGACCGCGGTTTGGACTTTGCCGGATACCGCGGGACTGACTCATGCTTATCAGTTTGCCAATGTGACTATCAGCGATTAAAGCGCCTTGTTTCTAAAGCCGCCCACTGCTCTGGTGTAATTTCTTCATACCGGTCTTTTCTCACAAACAGCAGGGTCGCTTTATTATCTCTTTGAAGATTAATATATTTTTTTGCCATTAAACTAGCTTCTTTGCCGCCGTAAATAATTTCCGGCGGATCCTCACCAAAAAAAACCTTTTGATAGTTTTCCCGCAAATCTTTCACCTGTGATTCCCAGCCATAATAGACCAGCTGCCTGGTAGCCGGCTTGGTTTTTGTCTGCCAATAAATCAACGGTTGATTATCCAGCACCGCCAGTCGGTCGTCGGGGTTGCTGAAATTCTTAATCGCAAAATTCATATCTTCGATGGTGGAATAATTAATATAATATTCATTTGCCTCATCGGTTTTTTGAAAATAAGGCATATTTTTATTTAAAAATAATATCGCCGTCCAGATTAAAAAAACTATTTTAATCGGCTTATTCAACTTTTTAAAGCAAAAGCTGAAAACTAAAATCATTAATCCCAGCCAGAGAAGTAAATGAAACCCTTGATAATAAACCGCTCCCGGAGATAACACCCGGTTATTAGCCAGAACCAGTAAAGGATAAAGAAGCAATAACTTACGATTTTTAAAAGCAGTCCACAAATAGCCAATAAAAAACAAACTGATAAACTGAGCCTGTAAAGAGTTTTTAGTGAAAAAAGCCAAAAACGGAAAACCGATCATCTTTAACCAATCAAGCGGTCCTTTATAAGGCGACAAAGCCGGAATAGCATAAACCCAATTGTTGTAAATTGATTCCCTAAACCAGTCA
>JAHIEZ010000055.1 GCA_018901355.1 Patescibacteria group bacterium
ACATCAGCGGTAACGCCAACCACGGCACCTTCGGCGCCGGCAACTCGGCCCCTACCTGGACTCAAGGCAAACTCGGCAAAGCCCTCAGTTTCAACAGTAATGATTACATAAATAGTGGAACTGCTCCTTCATTAAATATTACCGGAGCAATTACAGTAGAAACATGGGTCTATCCAAACGAAGGAACGGGCCAACAAGGAATTATTGGTAATACTGTTTTTAGTCAGCCTTTTGGAATGTATTTAAGACATGCTCCCGGTCAAGATATTGGCTTTTGGGTTAACCCAGATGGGAATAGAAAATATGTAATGATAGGAACAATTGTTTATAACCAATGGAGTCACATAACAGGAACTTGGGATGGAACTACTCTAAAAGTTTATCTTAACGGATCACTTATTTCATCCGGACAAACATCTAGTGCTTATTCGAGAGTATTTAGTAATACCTACATTGGCAATGTACCGGGAATTGCTTCTCCTGTCTATTTTGATGGCAAAATTGACCAAGTCCGCATCTACAACTACGCCCGTACCCCAGCCCAAATCGCCTGGGATTATAATCGTGGCAAGCCCATCGCCCATTACAAAATGGACGAATGCCAAGGTGCCACCATCGCTGATTGGAGTTTCAACAATCATCCCGGCACCCTTTCTATCGGCGCCAGTGGCACCCAAAACTCCATCGGCACTTGTTCTGTCGGCACCTCCGCCGCCTGGACCAACGGCGTAACAGGAAAAATAAACTCCAGTTTGAATTTCGACGGCACGGATGATTATCTTTCGGTTGGCAACATTGGCACCAGCGCCACTGCTTTAAGTTTTTGGCTCAAACCCGCCTCTACCACTCAAAGCATTGCCGAAATTTCTGCCTCTGATAATGTCACCATTTCTTCCGGCACCGTCTCCGTCACCGGCTTTGGTACCGAAACCATTTATGTCGATGGCCGTGTTTCTTCCACCATCCCCAACACTGCCTGGCACCATGTTACTGTTGTTTCCTCCGCCTCCATCCCTGCCAATACTGTCAATATCGGCAAAGTATCTTCGACCTACTATTCCGGCCTCATCGACGATGTCAAAATCTTCAACTATGCTCTGACATCGGACCAAGTCAAGACACTTTATAACGGTGGGGCCGTTTCTTTTAATTAATTTCCCGTAGGGGCAGGTTTATCAAACCCTGATTTATCAAACCCGTCTATTCCAATCCGTATCCGCCAAACCAAATCATCTATCTAAATTATTCCTATCCCGATGCCAATTGTCTGGATTATTTTTAATGTATTGCCTTATTCTTATTAATTCTTTCTCGTTTCTAATAATCCTGTCATAATATGATCTTTGCCATTGAAATTCGAACAATCCCAATTCGTGAATTTGTTTGGATGATATTCCTTTTAATCCATTAATTATTTTGGATATTTTCCCATATCGCCAATTATTCCCACCCGTAGGGACAGGGCATTGCCCTGTCCCTACAATCCAAATCAATATATGAATATGGTTTGGCATAATTTGATAAATATCAATCCGTGTATTTTTAAAAATATTTGATATTTGATTAATTTTTTCATCAACCACCTTCCCGTATTTATTTAACATCATTATGTTTTTATCAATATTTCCAAAATATTCAATTCTATTCCTGACACAAAAGGTAATAAAATAATATCCCTCTGAAGAATAATCCCAACCTGGCAATCTATTTAATTTTCTTTTTCTCAACACCACCAATTTATTATAATCCCATCTCTACTATCCTGTTTCCTATTTTTTTTCACCCCAAACATATTATAATTTAACCCATGTTAGTCAAACTACAATCCGTTGCCACCTATGGTCTGACACCCCAACTAGTCGACGTCGAAGTCAACATCAACAAAAAAGGTTTTCCCGGATTTAACATCGTTGGTCTGGCCAACAAATCTTCTCTCGAAGCCCAAGAACGTATCAAAACCGCCATTCAAAATAGTGGTCTCGACTTCCCCACCGCCCGCATTACCGTCAACCTCGCCCCCGCCCACCTACCCAAAGAAGGCTCTACTTTTGATCTCCCTATTGCTGTCGGCATTATTACCGCCACTACCGAACTTGTTCCTCCCCCCTCCAGCTTATTTTTCGGCGAATTATCTTTAGACGGCACCCTTCGCCACACCAAAGGTGTCTTTCTTTTAGCTCTTCTTGCCAAAGAACGGGGTATTAAAAATATTTTTGTCCCCCGCCTGGCCGCCAATGAAGCTACTGTCATCGACAACATCAATGTCTACCCTGTCCACAATCTCCAAGACCTCGTTCGTCATCTTAATCATTCAAAAACCATTAAAACCCTTTCTCATATCAATCCCGCTCCGGCAGAGTCTGACCTTCATCCTGAGTTTGATTTTTCTGAAATTTTAGGCCAGCTTCAAGCCAAAAGAGCTCTGGAAATTGCCGCCGCCGGCTCTCACAATATTCTTCTCATCGGCTCCCCCGGTGCCGGCAAAACTATGCTTTCCCGAGCCTTACCCGGTATCCTCCCTGACCTGACCGAAAATGAAAGTCTGGAAGTCACCAAAATCTTTTCCATCGCCGGTCTCATTCCTCCCGGTGGTTCTCTGGTTCGTCTTCGTCCTTTCCAATCTCCTCACCATACCGCTTCCCAAGTTTCTCTCATTGGTGGCTCTTCTATCCCCCGCCCCGGCCAAGTCTCTTTAGCCCATCGTGGTGTTTTGTTTTTAGACGAATTTCCCGAATTTACCCGCTCCTGCCTTGAAGCTCTTCGTCAACCCCTCGAAGACGGTTTGGTTACCATTTCCCGGGCTTCCGGTTCTGTTACTTTCCCGGCTCAATTTATGCTGGTTGCCGCCGCCAATCCCTGTCCTTGCGGTTACCTTATGGATCCCCAAAAAGACTGCCACTGTACCCCTCACCAAATTGCTTATTATCAAAAAAAACTATCCGGACCCATTTTAGACCGAATTGATCTTCACCTCAACGTCCCCTCTGTCGATGTCAACAAATTGATGGTCGACCAACCCAAAAATAGCCAAATCGAATCCTCTGCTGTTATCAAATCGCGTATTATTGCCGCCCGCCACATCCAAACTAAACGTTTTAAAGACTTCAACCATCTTCACACCAATTCTGATATGAAAAACAAACACATCAAGCTTTTTGCCCGCCTCACCCCCTCTGCCAATCTTTTACTCAAACAAGCCGTCAACAAATATGCCCTTTCCGCCCGCACTTATTTTAGACTTATCAAAGTTGCCCGCACCATCGCCGATTTAGCCTCTTCCCCCGATATTGCCGACTCTCACATCGCCGAAGCCCTACAATATAGAATCCGCGCCAATACTTAACCATACAAATGACTATGCGTTCCCAAAGCTACAAAAATTATTCTCTCTCTTTCTTCAACATAAATTGCCCGCCAATCCCCTGTTACATTAATGCTCCTATACCCTCTCCATTTCCCCGTTAGTCCATGATTTTTCAACAACCCATCCTTTTCGTCAACAATAAACAGTTTTAACCTTTCTTTAAACTTTTTCTTAATCTTTATATCAGCTTTTTTTAAGTCTTTATCAAACAACCTTGAAAAATCAATTCCTTTCTTTTTCATCTTCCTTAATCATATCATCCAAATATCCTATTGCATCCTCCGCGTTATCAAAAGAGGCAGACACTCTACCTGCTTTTATATCTTTTTTTGCCTGTCTCAAAACTCCTCTCAAATAAGCATTAGGTTTTTCCTCCAAACTAACCGACAAACCTTTGTTCCGTACAAACTGTTTCAAAAACAAATTAATTGCTGTACTCAAAGACAAACCCAAATCCGAAGCAATTTTCTTAGCTTCATTTTTTACTTTTAGCTCAGTTCGAATATTTATTACTGCTGTATTCATGCACATAGTATATACGTTGTGTATAATAAAATCAATGGCTAAAACTCAAAACTTTTCCAAAGGCCGTTACGGCGAATCTCTAGCCTTAAGATATCTCCAACAAAAAGGCTACCGGTTTATCCAATCCAACTTCCACACCCGTTATGGCGAAATCGATCTAATTATGATTGATAAAAATAAATTAATTTTTATCGAGGTCAAATACAAGTCCCCTTCTTCTCCCGGCACCCCCGAAGAAATGATCTCTTCCAAAAAAATTACCCAAATCCAACGCACCGCCTTAAGTTTTCTAAGACAAAACCCCGGCCTTGCCAAAGATTATCCTTCCTATCGTCTCGACGCCGTCTGCATCGTCGGCACTATTATTAAGCATTATCAAAACATAAACCTATAAAAATAAAACACTGGAAAAACTACCCCATCCAAAAACACGGCGATTTTTATTATCGTGGCACTTGGGAAAAATCCATTTTTAAAAAAACCCTTGCCATTGTTGGCTCCCGTCGACACTCCACCTATGGTCAAAAAGCCTTGGAAAAACTTATGCCCGAGTTTGTCGCCAACAACATTACCATTATTAGTGGTTTTATGTACGGCATCGATTCTCTGGCTCATCTCTATTGTCTTGACCTTGGTGGCACCACCATCGCCGTTTTAGGCTCCGGTCTAAATTGTCTCTACCCTCCCGAAAATGACGAGCTTTATTCTCGCATCTTAGACCAAAACGGTTTGGTTATTTCCCAATTTGAACCTGACTTCAAAGCCACCATCTGGTCTTTTCCCCAACGAAACAAAACGGTCGTCAAACTTTCCACTCTGGGAGTTTTAGTTGTTGAAGCCGGCCTCAAATCAGGCTCTCTGATCACTGCCAATTTAGCCAAAAAATTTAACAAACCCCTCTTTGCTCTCCCCGGCCCCATCACCAGCTCTGTTTCAATTGGCACCAACGAACTTATCAAATCAGGCGATGCCCAATTAGTCACTTCCGCCTCTGACGTCCTCTCCACCAAGCAAATTCGACTACCTCTAGATACTCCTACTCTACCTCAAATCGAATCAAACATCATCGATTGCTTAAAACTCGAACCTCTTTCTCTTGACGAACTTTCCCTAAAACTAAGTCTCTCTGTCTCTACTCTCTCCCCTCATCTCTCCTCTCTATCCCTCAAAGACCTCATCGAAGACCTCCGCGGCAAATTTTACTTAAAAAACTCTCTCTAACCTTTTATCTAAGCTAACCACTCCAATCTTTTTTTTCTTGGCTAACCATAAATAACTGGCATCATAAACAGATAGGTCCCTCTTTAATGCCAACGACAACACCTGAGCATAGTTAACCTCCTCAAATTCAATCGGTAAAACAAGAAACAGAGACAACATTTCTTCTGCCAAATTTTCTGTAATCCTTTTCTGTCTTACTGCCGATCTCAAAGCGTTAGCCACTTCATAGCTCAACAAATTAGGAGCCACAAAATCAACTTCTTTCTTCAAAAAATCTTCATATAATCGCTCTATTTTTATTACCCTTTTCTCATCCGGCAACAAGCGTGCCAAAATTACACTCGCATCCACCACTACCTTCTTAATATTTCCTGCCATCTTCCACTAATTTTTTATAATCAATTCCCTTGGTCTTTGCTTTTTTAGCCAGTTGCCCCATCTTTGCCAAAAGCTCCGTCCTGGCATCAACTACTCCACCACCATACACCTTTCTGGTCGCCGTTCTGATCAACTCCCCCATCGACACTCCTTTTTTTTTGGTCAATGCTGACAACATCCAATAATCCTGTTCCGTTAATAATAAATTAGTCCTTCTGGTTAACATTACCAATAGTAACATGTTACTTTGTCTCTGTCAAACATCGTTCCCAAAATACTAAATTTTAGATTCCAAAAACTCCACCACGTAATCAAAAAACTCCCCCAGCCTTTCCCTCTCGCCAATCGGTACAAACGGTCTGACATCAACCACAAACTTCTCTCTCTCAAATTTTTTAATCCGATCAATCACTTTTTTCGGCTCAAACTTACCCAAATGATAATATTTCAATTTCTCCTCCACCATTTTTTTATCAATTTGCATCTTCTTACTCAACAAAAACCACAAATCATAAATATCTCTCCCCTTCTCTCTGGTCAAAAGCGCCCTTATTTTCTCCGCCACTATTTCCCTTCCTGACAAATGATGTACAAAAGATCTAAACACCACCGGATAATCGCTTGTCACAATTGATTTACTCGGCTCCAGCACCTTTTCCCTAAACGAAAAATCCAAATTGATAAACACTTTTTCATAGCTTAACAGATATCGCATCCCCACCAAGCTCTTTCTATCTTTAAAACTGAAATTATAAAGTTTTTCTAATTTTTCAAAAAAAACTTTTATAAAGTCATCAAAATCTTTCCTGCTTCCCTCCACCGTAAAATCCAAATCCTCCGAAAACCTACTACCCCCAAAAATCAATCTAATCGCCGTTCCGCCTTTAAAAAAAATATTTCTACCATACCTTTCCTCATACAATTCCTTCAAAAACAACACCTGAAGATACTCCCTTATCACCACACTCTCACTAATCTTGTATTTTTTGACCAATTCCCCTATTTGACTGCTACTAAGCATCTTCTTTCTTAATTTTTAAATATAAATCCATCATTTTTTTACTAGCCTTAAGTTCTTTTGTCATCGCTTCAAAAACCTTTCTGTCGATCTTGGTCATATCATACTCATCAAAATTTATGTTTTTAATTCCTTTCGAGGCCAAATACAATTGGTCAAACAGGGCTTTTTCTGCCGTCGCCACCAAAGCTTCATCAATTTTGACATACATCCCAAAATATTTAACCGCCATCTGGCTATAACTGTACACTCTGCCCTCAAACTCTTTTTTGACTGTTTTCTTAGTCGTCACACTTGTTGTTTCAAGGGGAAATTGAGACAATATCCCCCAATAATTTAAGGCCGTCTCCAAGGACACATAAGAAGGTTCATACAAAAAATTAGCCGTTTCAAAAGTACTTCCCTTCCCTGCCACCCTGTATTTTCCTCTTTCCACTTTCACCAAAACACCACTATCCACAAAATCGTTAATCACTCGATAAAGCGTCCTCTCATTTTTTATTTCCAACAAATCTTTCACCGTCTCTTTGCCCATCAAAACCAGTTTTGATTCCAACAGTCTCTTGGTCAATAAACTTAAGTTATACCTTTCCATATACTGTCAATATTAGACACTTTATCTTCTCGTGTCAACCCCCTTATCTGTCTAATTCCTAAACGTCACCGTCACCCCTCTACTCATTTCCGCTCCTCCCACCATCGCTTTTAGATCATATTGTCCTTCTTTATTCGAACTCATTTCAAAACTGACCTTACCGTTAGTATCGCTTATCGCCTTCTCCGTCACAATCCCCTCCATCCCCGTCATTTCCACTTCCTTGCCCGGCACCGCCCTTCCTTCTCTGTCCATCAAAAACACATTCACCCTACATTTGTCTTCTCCATCCGCCCTAGCCAAGATTTTTTCTCCGATCACATAAGAATCAGCCAAAGATACTGTCACTCCCACACTGGCTTTAGTGGCTGTAATTAATGCCCGAGGAATCACACTTGAAGCCAAATAATAAATTCCCACCACTGATACTGCCACCACTCCCAAAGCCACCATCGTCCTACTTTTCATAAGTAAATATACAAAATATCACCATCAAATGTCAAATATCAGCCACAGATCTCCTCTGCTAACCCGAAAAAAAGCAAATTTATCCTAAATTACTCATACAATTAATATCACACTCTATAAACCGCATATCTCCGCACCAGTCACCTCTTCTCCAAAACACCACTGATATATTTCCGCAAGTAAAAGCAATATATTGTAAGTAGCCTAATCACTCGTGTAACAAACTGTGAAATACTTTTAATTTTCAACTTTCGACTTTTAGACCCTCTAACTTACTATCAAATAGTATCATTTTAGCCTTAAAATTACTTCTTGACGGCCTTTTTCTAATAGTAAATACTAGTAATTAATTAGTAATTAAATTTTATAAACATGTATAAAAAATATAATTTTAAACCTGAAAGTTTGTCTTCGAATAAAAAGTTTGACATCTCCATTTTGGCAGAAAAGCTTGTCCCCTTTTTAATCATCGCCACTAGTTTTCTCTGGCTTTGGAAATAAACCTTCATGAATCACCTGTCCGCCTTTAAACTCTACCTTGAAGCTAAAAACTATAGTCCTGCAACTGTAAGAAACTATATCGCCGACACTGGCAAGTATCTTCACTTCGCCCAAAACAAAAACATATTTTCTCCTGACACTCTTCATGCTTATATCACCCAAATTTCCTCCAATAACAATGCCAAACGCTACCTAGCATCCCTCAAAAAGTTCTGCCAATTTGCTCAAAGCCAACAATTTTATTCCGGCAATCTTTTTCGGGATGCTCTCCAAAACAAAAAAACCTCTCCTCAGCTTGAAAACTATCTTCTTCCGTTCAAAACCTATCTCACTGCCAAAAAAAGATCCTCTGTCACTATAAAAAACTATATCAATGACCTAAACCAATATATCATTTGGTTTAAAGACGAAAAATCAGACACCAACAACAATTATTCTGATTTTCTCCAATCTCAAACTCTCTCTCCCTCCTCTATCTCCCGCAAACTCTCATCCCTCGCCACCTTCAAAAAGTTTCTTGTCAAAAAAGGTTATATAACCCCTGTCATTCTGAATTCAGTTCAGAATCCCTCCCGTCATTGCGATTCCGTCATTGCGAACCCGCCACTGCTAGGGCAACTTTCGATTTATACCATCGTCGCCCTGCTTCTAATCATCATCTCCGGTCTCGGCTATGGTATCTACTCCCAAACCATCCTCAAAGCCAAAAAACAACTGGCCTACACCACCGCTTCCAATCCTCAAGTCCCCAGTCGTTTTCTTTCTTTTCAAGGTCGTCTGACCGACTCTTTCGGCAATCCCATCTCTTCCTCTACCGGCATTCTTTTTAAACTCTACAATGCCGGTACCGGTGGTACCGAACTTTATAATTCCAACGTCGGTAATTCCCAAGCTGTCGTTCCTGACGATGACGGTATTTTCAATGTCATCATCGGTAAAACTCACGGCACCGAAATCCCCAATTCTGTTTTTACTGAAAATACCGAAGTCTGGTTGGAGATTACCACTGACTCCGAAACTATGACTCCTAGACAACAAATAGCCACTGTTGCCTACGCTCTAAATTCAGAAACTTTACAGGGACTTCCTCCATCTGCTAGCGGAATGGCAAACACAGTGATGGTTTTAGATGCATCAGGCAACATCAATCTGGGTGAAACTAGTCCATCTATTATCTCAACTTCCGGTACTTTTGGTATCGAAGGCCAAGCTATGCTTCTCAAAGCCACCGATGGCTCCGGTGGCTCAATTACCATCAATCCTGATGCCGCTGGTATTATCAACCTGATGACTGAAGGCGCCGGTTCTACCGCCGTCGGCGGTTTTATCAATCTTACTAATGCCAATCTTGCCACCGGCAACCTCATCAATGCTAGCATCGGCAATGCCAGTCAAGCCTACAATTTCTTAGAGTTCAATAACTTTGCCGTCGGCACCACCGGCTACACTACCCGCTTCTCTGTCGGTGCCTCCGGCAATGTCACTCTCTCCGGCTCTCTTTCGATCGGCAACACTCTTATTACCGCCTCGGCCACCCAGATTAATTACCTTGCCGGTATCGGCTCCACCAATGGATCAATCGTCATCACCACCAGCTCAAATCGCTTCAATAATCTTGCCCAAGGCGGTTCCGGCCAACTCTTGCAATCAAATGGCGCCGATCAACCACCCAGCTGGATCTCTCAATCCGCCATCGGCGCTTCCACTGTTCCTTTTGCCGGTATTACCACCGGCACCAACACTCAAGCCTTAATGACCGTCGGCGCCGGCTCCTCTTTAACCTATAGCGGTACCGGTATCATCAATGCTAATCGACTGGCTGGTTTAGCCTACGACAATCTGCCTTATGTCACCAACACTACTAACACTACCCTAACCCGTACCGGTGCCGGTCCCTACACTCTCGCTCTTAATCTTGGCTCTACCAACACCTGGACTGCTCCCCAGACTTTTAGCAACCACACCTACTTCCCCGGCTCCGGTATCTGGAACACCTC
>JAHIEZ010000056.1 GCA_018901355.1 Patescibacteria group bacterium
CCTTTGCTTCTGTTTGAAAAACGATCAACTATAACGTTGGCTGATACTACCTTGCCATAAGCGGCAAAAATTTGCGACAATTGGTCGCTGGTGATCGTATAAGCCAAATTTCCGACGAATAATTTATTTGTCATTATTTTCTTTTTACTAATATTAATTAATCGATTCTACTCGATTGTCATCAGTATATCAAATAATTATGTAAAATAAGAAAATGTCTTTTCCCAAAATAAACCTCTTGTCCTCAAAAACTATCGACGGCCATTTCAGCCCCGACCAAATTTTAGCTATTTTGCTCAAAAACAGGCAAATTAAATCTTCTCTTTTTTCCTCTTTCCTCACTCCCCCTCATCCCGACCAGCTTACTTTTACCGACTTCTCCTTGTCTAAGCTCCAGCTCAAAAAAGCGGTAAATACCATAAAAAAAAGCATCAAAGACCAACAAAACATTTTAATCTATGGTGATTATGACGCCGATGGCATTACTTCTACTGCTATTTTGTGGCAAAGTCTTCATTCTCTTGGGGCCAAAGTTTCTCCTTTTATTCCCCATCGCGACAAAGACGGTTACGGTCTCAATTTTTCTTCTTTTACCCGCCTGCAAAAACAAAAAAAAATAAAATATGACCTTGTTATCACCGTCGACAATGGTATCAGCGCCGGTTCTGATATCAAAAAAATAAACAAAACCGGCACCAAGGTCATTATTGTCGACCACCACTTAGCTCCCCCTCTCCCTCCCCCCGCCCTTGCTCTCTTACATTCTTCTCTTACTTCCGCCTCAGTTTTAGCTTGGTTTTTGGCCAAACAATTGGTTCCTTCTCCCGATCTTGGTCTGGCCGCTCTTGGTTTGGTAGCCGACTGTCAGCCTCTGCTTTCCCTCAATCGCTACTTTGTTTACCACGGCCTGGCTTCTCTTCGTCAGCATCCTTCCCCGGGTATCAGCGCCATGCTTTCCTTGGCCAAAATTTCACCTTCCGATTTATCTGCCTATCACCTTGGTTTTATTCTTGGTCCTCAGATAAACGCCATCGGTCGCCTGGACGACCCTCTTGATGCCCTTCGTCTTCTTTGTGCTATCTCCCTTTCTCAGGCCCGCCCTTTAGCTCAAAAACTGGCTTCTTTTAATTTTGACCGTCAGTCTCTCCAAAAAGAGGCCATCAATTTGGCTCTTAGTTTCCCTCCTCACCCCTCTGACAGATTAATTTTTCAAGCCCGGACTCAGTTTCATCCCGGCCTGATCGGTCTGGTTGCCGGCCACCTGACTCAAACTTATTTTTTACCCAGCGTCATCATTAGTCGCCAAAAAAACATCTCCAAAGGCTCCTGTCGTTCTATTCCCCAACTAAATATCATCGATACTCTTCGTCGTTTTTCTTCTCTTTTTATTGACCTGGGTGGACATTCGGCCGCCGCCGGCTTTACCCTTAAAACCAAAAACATTCCTCTTCTCCGTCAAAAACTTAAAACTTACCTTCAAAAAAAACTGGCCAAGGTTGATCTTTTTCCCGTTATTACCGTCGAAGCCTCTGCCAAACTTTCGGCTCTCAAAATTCAAAACATTAAAGCCATTACTCGCTTAGCCCCTTTTGGCATCGGCAATTCTACTCCGCTTTTTTATTTTCCCGGTCTTAGGCTTGTTTCTTTTCGTCAGGTTGGCTCAGATCTCAGCCATCTAAAACTCACTCTTGATGATCCCGACACGGCCAAAACGGAAAAAATTTCTGCCTCAGTTGACGCCATCGCCTTTAAAAAAGGCCATCTGGCTTCAACTCTCAAAACCGGCTCCCTGGTTGACCTTGTTGCTTCTCTTGACCTTAATACTTGGGCCAATCGTTCTATTCCTCAGCTCATGGTCAAAGAAATTTCCCCTTCATTTGATATAATCAAAACATGAAACGTAGCCTTATTTCTGCCTGTCTTGATCAAGTTGACAAAAAAGTTAAGTTGAGTGGTTGGGTTAATTCTCTTCGTTCTCACGGTCAGGTTAGTTTTATCGACCTTCGTGATCGTAGCGGTTTGATTCAGGTTTTTGTGCCTCAAAAATTAAATAATCTCAAAAATGAGTCGGTTATTTCTATCGTTGGCACTGTCAAGGCCCGTCAACCCAAAAATTACAATCCGGCTCTTGCTACCGGTAAAATCGAAATTTTAGCCGACAAAATTGAAGTTTTGTCACAGGCCTCCGACCTCCCTTTTGATATTCAAAAGCCGGACTTGTCAGTTTCTCTGCCCGTTATGCTTGATTATCGCGCCGCTTCCCTAAAACATCCCAAAATCCGCCATATTTTTGAAGTCCAAGCTACCATTACTCAGGTTTTTCGTCAATTTTTATTGGATCGGGATTTTACCGAGTTTCATGCTCCCACTTTGGTTGCCACCGCCACCGAAGGCGGTTCCCAGGTTTTTGGAGTTGATTACTTTGGCTATCGGGCTTTTTTGGCTCAAAGCCCCCAGTTTTACAAGCAAATCATGGTTTCTATTTTTGAAAGAGTTTTTACCGTTTCTCACGCCTACAGAGCCGAGCCCAGTGTTACCACCCGCCATTTAACCGAATACGTTGGTCTGGATGCCGAGATGGGTTTTATTGATTCCTGGAAAGATGTCTATCTTATGGCCGATTCTTTAGTTAAAGCTATTTTTAAGGCTGTTGCCGAGCGTCACACCGATGTCTTGGCAGAATACCAAGTCACCGTTCCCAAAACTGCCGTCGTCACCCCCGTTGTCAAACTCTCTGAAGCCCAGGAAATTATTTTTAAAAGAACCAAAAGAGATATCAG
>JAHIEZ010000057.1 GCA_018901355.1 Patescibacteria group bacterium
ACCTCAAAATGCAAATGAGGTCCGGTCGACCTTCCCGTACTTCCCATTATCCCCAATTTCTGACCCTGAGACACTTTTTGCCCCACACCCACCACTACTGTCCCTGTTTTCATATGACCATACAAAGTTCTATACCCATTACCGTGATCAATTACCACCATATTTCCATAGCCTCCTCCCCAGCCCGCCGTTACCACCGTTCCTCCTTGAGACACCTGTATATCCGGACTGCCTCCTGAAGCTATGTCTACTGCCTGATGATACCAAGAGTATCTCTGACTGATCTTTCCCGAAGTTGGCCACATAAAATTCCCTTCTCCTACCACTCCCGGAATCGGCGCCACCGTCACTGCCAAATAACGACTGGTATCCACCACTACCTGTTTGGGCATAATCCCCTCCGGTACAAACAATTCCTGTCCTGCTGTCAGAGCAAACGTTTCATCATCGGCAAAAGAATTAAACGGATAGTCAATCAAACCCTGTTCTCCCGACTGATATTTTTTGGCAATACTGTAAACCGTCTCCCCTCTCTTAACCGTATGCATAATACCCGTCGCCGGCAAAATTCTCAAAATTTGCTTTGGTTTAATCGAATCTACCGATTTTAAATCATTTTCCCAAATAATCGTATCTATACTCACTCCAAATTTCATTGCAATTGAGCTGATAGTATCTCCTTCTACCACCCTATATTCAGTTACTTCCCCTTTTGCCAAATCTGACACTAAAGTATTCGCCCCCACTACTCCCTCCACTCCCGCCAACAAATAAGTTCCCCCACCCGTACCTTCATCTTGGCCTCTGGCCAAAAGCTCTTCTACTTTCCCCGAAAATACTATCGCCAAAAAAGCCATTACTGCCATCGAAATATTCACAAAACTTTGAGAAAACCTCCCTCTTTGCCTGTACATCAATTTCACTATTACTTTTTTCAAAACAGTCGACCAGCCCAAAAAAACAGACAACAATTCTCCAAAAAACAAAACATTTAATTTCAAAAACTCTCCTAATTTCTCTTTTTCTTTTTTTATCCCTCTTTTGGGTAAAATTATCATAAATTAGTTTTTATTCACTTTCTTTAAAAACTCTTCATTGTTTTTACTTTTGGTCATCTGAGAAATAATCATTTCCGTCGAATCATCTCTATCTCCCCTGTTTCCCATTGCATCAAACATCCGTCTGATTGCTATCACTCTTTTTAGCGTTTCTTCACTCAACAGCAATTCTTCTTTTCTGGTTCCTGATTTCAAAATATCAAAAGCGGGAAAAATTCTTCTTTCGGATAAAAATCTATCCAATCGAAGCTCCATGTTTCCCGTTCCCTTAAACTCTTCAAACACCAAATCATCCATTTTTGATCCTGTTTCCACCAACGATGTTCCTATTATAGTCAAGGATCCTCCGCCTTCAATATTTCTGGCTGCTCCAAAAAACTTCTTCGAAGGATACAGTGCCGCCGGATCAAACCCACCGGACAAAGTTCTTCCCGAAGTCGGGATGGCCAAATTGTAAGCTCTGGCCAATCTGGTAATCGAGTCAAATACCACAAACACGTCTTTACCCAACTCTACCAACCTTTTTGCTCTTTCTATCGCAATTTCAGCCGCTCTGGTTTGTTCTTCCGGTTTTTGATCAAAGCTACTGGCTACCACTTCTCCTTTTATAAACCTTTCCATGTCGGTTACTTCCTCCGGTCTCTCTCCCACCAATACTGCCATCAAATGCACCTCCGGATAATTTTTACTTACCCCCTCTGCTATCTCTTTTAAAAGAATAGTTTTCCCTGCCTTCGGCGGTGACACGATCATCCCTCTTTGACCAAAACCAATCGGACAAAATAAATCTATAATTCTGGTCGAAAAAATATTAGCTTCAGTCTCTAGTTTTATCTGTTTATCGGCATAAATTGGTACCAAGTCTCCAAAATGAGGTCTCCTGGTTGCCGTCGCCAAGTCCAAACCCGTTACCTTGTCTATTTTCACCATCCCCCAACTTTTATCATTTTCCCGCGGTGCCTTAGCCCAACCTTCTATAATAGTATCGAGTTTCCTTGCTTTGGCGTGTTTTGTAGTTACGCCGAACTTTCTAAATTGTTCTGTTCCCTTACCTTCAATGTCCCAAACTCTCGCCACATAATTATCC
>JAHIEZ010000058.1 GCA_018901355.1 Patescibacteria group bacterium
CAAGTATGTTGGAAACAACTATGTTGGAAATGCGGGAATTGGAACTGTAGGTGAGAATGTAGACATAACTTTTTTTGCGCTGAAAAGTGCTAGTGATCAGATTTTGTATAGAGGAATTTATGTGGGCACTGGTGGATGGGTGACTCCTAATTCTTATGGTGGAGATAGTACTGAAGTTTATATTGATCACAATTATACTTATAGTCAACCGAATGATTATATTGTAACCGCGGCTTGGGTTTACAAGGATGCGTCTGGGGTAGTAAAAACACAACAATGTACTTATGACAGATTACGTGTTTTTAATAAGCAGATTAAAAATTATGGAATTTTGAGATTGAATTATCCGAGTAGTTCTATTAGCCAAACAGTAACGGGAAGTGGTTCTCAGATTGGTGTGGTTAATGTGAATGTTTTTAGAGGGAATAATAATGGCTATACGCCTCTTTCTTCGTGGAATTTATATATGAATGGTGTGATGAAGGGAAGTGCCGGGGATGCTGTTAGTGGTATTTGGTTGGCTAATACTGTGTTGCCATTTTTATCGTCTTATCCAAGTAGTTTACCTTCTAGTATTCTTGTTAATATTGTCTCGCCTGGGTTTGCTGGCGGAGAAGGGACTGGTGCTTATGCTGAGGCTGATATGACCAATGTTATTGTTTACTCAAGGAATCCACCACCACCTCCTCCACCTCCCCCACCTGTTTGTGATAGTTGTGTTAGTCCGGTGAGATCGATTGGGACAACGATATGTGATGGTGCCAATAATTTGTTGGAGTGTCAAAAGACGGGAGTGAACACTTGTCCTTGGGTAAAAATTGGGACTTGTTGTACTCCCAGTTGTACGCCGGCGTGCGGGCAGGCGGATGGGTGCGGGGGGACATGTGCCAGTACGGCGGTGGGGACACCGGCGGCTTCGACTATAGTATCCCCTGCCGGGACGGTTGCCTCCCCGACTGTGATTTTGGATAGTACCAGTACTACTTTAACTTGGCTACAAAACAGCAGTACTTTAACCGATTCTTATCAGGTAGAAGTCTATCGGGTATCAGATGGAGTGAGAGTGAGCAATTCGGTGGTGGTGGGCAGGGCTAATGTAAGTTTAGCGACCGGTGCTTTAAGTTATGAAGAGCTTTATTATTGGCGGGTGAGGGCGATTAATGATACTTGTTCTCCGGTGCTTTATGGAGCGTGGTCTAGTAATGGCTATTTTATTTTTAATCATGGCCTGTCTTTAACTTCTTTTGTGCTAAAAAACGGAACTTCAGAGACAGTGGTGGCGGAAGCGGGAGGCAGAAATCATCTTTGTCAGTCGGAATTTTTGGATAGCAGAAGAGTGGTGTTTAGCGTGACGGTGACTGATGGGGACGGAGGAGATAGCATAGATGAGGTCAGATTAAGATTAAGACAGGGAGGAGCAGATTCTTTAGTGGTGGGGGTGACTAATTTAACGGGTACGCCGGTGTCTAGTTTAAGCGGCAGTAATGCCAGTTTTTGGGGAAGCGAAGTGACGACCAGCGTGTTGGGAAATACGAGAACAGTGAATTTTTATGTGGAATTTGGAAGTGGCTTTAATCAGGCACTTTATGATATGGCTGTCTATGCAGTTGACAATTGGGGTTCGATTTTAAATTGGGCGGATACGGCCCGAGATTTTAAAGTGTGGGATTGTCTAGTATCGGTGTCAGGGGAGATGTATGACGCAACGGCAGAGCTGTCAGGGCCGGTTTGCCCGAGTACCGGTTATAGCACTTTGGTGGGGGCGGAGGTTCATTTTGTCAGCTTGTCTTATACCGATAAAGAGATGACAGTAACGGTTCCGGCTAGTTATGATAGTGGGGGTAATAAACTGGTTTGGGGGTCTTCTTATGTACCTATTTTTGCCGATTTGGCGGGATCGATACCAACGATGAGAGTGACAAATGCGCCGGTGGGTAGCCAATGCCCGGCATCTCTGACGGTAAACAGTACAATAGTGTCGGCGTATGATAGTCCTCCGACCTTGGATGTTGATTTTGCGACCATATTGGAACAGGATCCTTGGTTTCAAGCGGTGGGAGCAGGGATAAAAGCAGGAGTGCAAGTGCTGAATAATGTGCCTCGGACTTGCCAGCTGGATCCTGTTTGTCAAGCGGCTATGAGTGTGGAAGAAATTGGGGTGAATATGAATGGATTAGTAGCGGCACCGGTAATTAGTAATGAAAGTGGTTGTGAGCGGGAGGATTGTCCTTATGGTTTACCCAATGACTGGGGAGTAACAGCTAATACTTTAGGAGAAAAATGTGACTATACAAAAATTTATAACAGCTATTATGTCAAGCTGGAGCAGGGTGAGGTCTATACGACAGATACCAGTATGAGTACTATAGTGGCTGATTTGGGAGGGACGGGGGTGGCGTTTGTGGCGGGAGATTTGACGGTGGATATTGATAATACGGTAGCAGTGGGAGATTTTTTGATGGTGAATGTAAGCGGGACGATTGTGATAGAGAGCGGTGTTGATCAAACAGAGGGAGTACTGGTGGCTGATGGAGGGATAGTGGCGGGAGGAGAGTCGGCAACCCAGCTTAATATAAACGGGATGATGTGCAGTAAAAGTGGAACGATCAGACTTAACCGAAGCTACAGTGATAAGTCAGATAATAATACTTCTCCGCCGATGGTGATAAATTACAGACCTGATTTTATTTTTAGTATGCCAGCTAAAATGGTTAAAGTTTTATCAGGGTGGAGGGAAGGAAGATGATAAATAAAAACGAGGGTCAAGTTGCTTTGATTGTGTTGGTGGTGTCGGCGGTGGTGATGACTTTGGGTTTATCTCTGTCTAAAAAAGCGATAGTAGAAACCAAAATAGATACCGACGACGAATTGCTCAGACAAGCCTTTAATGCGGCCGAATCAGGGGTGGAATATTATTTGGGAACGGGAGAGATGAGTTATACAAATACGGATGGAGAGAATGCTGAGGTGACGGTGACCGATTTCGGATCAGGCCAAGAAATTAGCTCTGATGGCTTTGTGTCTCAAAATGAAAAAGCTTTGTTTTGGTTGGTGGGACATGACATAGACGGGAATATTAATGGTAGCTATTATGGTGAAGACAGTGTGGAGATAAGACTGAAGGATGGTTTTGCCGGAGCGGTGGCAGTGGATTATTACTATCTGGAAGGGGGTACTTATAAAGTGAGTAGATATGGCTATAATTATGGCGGGCAAGCAACAGGTTTTGAAGATAAGACGGGAAATATAAGCTTAAGTGTGGATGTGGCTACTCCCCTACTGATTGCGGTGTCACCATTTTTTGAGGGTAGTGAGATAACTTTGGTGGGGGGCGAAAATTTTCCGGCTCAGGGTGAAGAAATCAAATCAGTCGGTCGGGTGAGTGATAATTCGATGGGAGGGGTGAGTCAGCAAGTACAGGTTTTTTACCGATATGAAGTGCCCCTTTTTATGTTGTCGGCGGTAAGTAGCGGGGGTAGTATATTGAGTAACTGAGGACAAATGTTTATACTGATGGTATGAGTGAAATTGTCGGAGTTGATGTCGGTATAGGCAGTATCAAAGTAATATCTTTAAAAAAGGAAGGAGAAAAGGTTTTTTTGGAATCGATAGGAGAAACTAGGACGCCTCAAGTAGATTGGCTTAAGGGGGATAACAAAGGTAAAAGTATTGCCAGAGTGGCAGTGGCTTTAAAATCTCTTTTGTCTGATTTAAAAATTCGTCCTAAAAAGGTGGTTAGCTGTCTGCCGGAAGATCAAGTAGTGTCGAGACTGATCAGATTGCCGCCTTTAAAAGAATCTGAGATCAAAGATGCCCTTAAATTTGAAGCGGAGACCTTTGTCCCCTACCCTCTTTCAGAAGTAACCATTGATTATGAAGTGGTGGAAGAAGATGAAGCGGGACGTTTGACCATATTTGTGATTGCGGCCAGAAATGAGGTGGTGGCTTCTTATATGAAATTATTTAAAAGTGTCGGTTTGGAGCTTTTGGCTTTGGAGTCACCGGCGGTGGCGATGCGACGGGCGGTGCTAAATTCGATTAAGGGGGAGACTAATGTGATGGTGGTAGATATGGGAGAAAAATATTCGGGAGTGGTGTCTTTAAACAAAAAAAAGATAATTTTTACTAGGTCTTTGTCGGTGGGAGGAGAATCTTTGACCAGGGCCATTTCGATAAATTTGGGTTTGGATATGGCTTCGGCGGAAGAATACAAAAAAGCTTATGGCCTAAAAGAATCCGAATTGGAAGGAAAGATCAGGAGCGCTATTTTGCCGATTTATTCCAGTTTGGCGGAAGAATTGAGAAAAGCTTTGGTTTTGTTTAATAGTGAGACAGGGGAAAATGTGGGTTTACTGGCACTAAGTGGAGGAGGAGCGGTTTTGCCGGGTTTGGCAGAGGAGCTAACCAGATTGCTGGGCTTGGAAGTACAAGTGTTGCAACCCTTTTTGAGAATTGATACCAATAGATTGCAATTACCGATAGATCTTAACTCAGAAGGCTGTCGCTTTACTTTGGCTTTGGGTTTGGCTCTAAGGAGGCTGGAATGAACAGTGAGTTGAATTTATTGCCCAGTCAGGCAAAATTTCAAGCCAAAATTATTAACTTAAAAAAGAAGGTGACGACTTTTTTGTGGGGAGTAACGGGATTTTGGTTGTTGGTGTTGGGGGTGACTTTTGCGGTTTGGCTATTTTTTCGTCTTAATTTAAACAGAGAAAAAGATAACTATACAAAAACTTTGGCTCAATACAAATCATTGTCAGACAATGCTTTTGTGAGCGAAAAATTAAAATATAGAGCCAAATTGGTGGCTAAAATGTTGGATGAAAGATTTGAATATGGGGAATCAATAAAAAAAGCCCAATCTTTTTTTTCAGAGAAAATTAAAGTAGAAGGTTTTGAGCTTTTAAACGTGGGTGATTTTGAAATAAGCGGAGTAGTGGCCGGAGTAGAAGGGATAGATGAGGTAGAAGAAAAGATTGAAAAGATTGCCGAGGGAAGATTGGAAGGTTTTGCTTTTGCCAAGATGAAGTCACTTTCTTTTGCCAATAACGCTTGGGAATTTAATATGGAGCTAAAATTAGAATGAAAATAGCAGTACAATTACCGGAAAAAATCTTTGGGTTGGAAACAGTTTTGTTGAAAATTTTTGTTTTACCCATTTTTTTGCTTTTACTTTTTTTGATAAGTTTTTTTAAGGTGGTGTTGCCAAAATTTGATCAGATAGCCAGTCTAAAAAGAGAAACAAATGAGGTGACGAGGAAGAAAACTTTGGTGGAAAAGAAGAGAGATTATTTGCTAACGGTGAATGAGGAGGAACTACAAAAGAAAGCGGATTTTTTGGCGAAAGCTTTACTGCAACAAAAAGATGCTTACACTTTGGTGGGAGTGGTGAGAAAAATAGCGGCTAAATATGGTTTTTATATCCAAAGTTTTTTGGTTTCACCGGGAGAAATGTCGGGAGATGAAAATAAGAAAAAAGAGCTGGAAGTAAGTAAGATTCCGATTGCTTTTGTTTTGACCGGACCGAAAGAGAAATATTTGGACTTGATGATGGGAATTGAAAGAAGTTTGCCGGTTTTGGCGGTAGATAGTTTTGATATGTCCTCTGCCGTCTCTCAGGTAGAATTAAATTTGAGGGTGTCGTCTTATTATATTGAAGAAAAGAAGGAATTTAATATAGTTGAGGTGGATCTTTTGGATTTAATGTTGAGTGCCAAGGAAGAAGAAATGCTTTCGACTTTGTCGAGTTTTGATTTTGTCGGAAGAGAAATTTTACCAAACCAACAAGAGAAAGATTTTGTAGAGTACGGGCGAGAAGATCCTTTTAATCTATGATTTTGACAAGAATTTTTTGCTGAGGAAAAGAAACGGCGATGATGGTTCTGATAGCTTTGATAATACGACCGGCCTTGCCGATCAGTCGACCTTTTAACTCTTCGGGGGCAGTGATTTCGAGAACTTGAATTTCGTTTTCTTCTTTTTGTTTGATATCAATTTCGGTGTTGCCGGGAAGAATGCTTTGAACGATAAAAGTGAGGGTGTCGATGGGGGTGAACATAGATTAATTTCTAATTTTTAAATAATTTCTAATTTCTAAATCTTAAGTTTTTATTGTCATTCCGAATTTATTTCGGAATCCCACTGGGATCCTGAAACCAGTTCAGGATGACATTGGTTTTTTAATTTTCTTTTTTCTCTTCGGTTTTAACTTCCTCTTTTTTTTCGACTTTGGTTTCTTTTGTTTTCTCTTCAACTTTGGCTTCTGTTGGTGTGGTTTCAGTAGTTTCTTCTTCTTTTTTCTCTTCGGCTTTAATTTCTGTCGGTTTTTCTTCTTTTTTTATTTTTTTGGGTTTGGGAGGGAATTTTTTTGGATCTAAGAGACGATTGAGACCGAGGGCAATTTGAGCACCGTTTTTTAGCCACAAATCAAGTTTTTTTTGGTCTATTTTTAGGGTTTTAGTTTGAGGAGTATAGAAACCAAGATCGTCAGTGTATTGGCCGGATAGCTTACTTCTGGACTTGGCGACGACAATTCGGTAGGTTATTTGGTGTTTTTTGCCTCGGGGCGATAATCTGATTTTTAGCATGGTCTTGATTATACCTTATATTCAAGGATTTTGGTAGCCTTGACGGAAGCGGCTTCAGCAGCATTTTGTTTGGAAGGGCCGGTGCCGGTGGCGATAAGTTTATCTTTTAAATAAGCTCCGACTTTGAAAATTTTTTGATGATCTGGACCGGTTTCTGAGATAGTTTTATACTCCGGAGTGATATTGACTTTGGCTTGAGCCAATTCTTGAAAAATACTTTTGGGGTCTTTGTAAATTTTCTGTTTTGATATTTTTTTGAGTCCGGGGAGGATAAAATTTTGCAAAAATTTATCAATGGCAGTAAAACCCTGATCTAAGTAAACGGCACCCAAAACGCTTTCAAAGGTATCGGCTAAAAGAGAAGAATTGCTGTGTCCCCCATTGGCTTCTTCTCCTTTTGACATAACGATATAGTCACCTAAGTTAATTTTTTTGGCTACCTCGGCTAAATTTTGGGTACAAACCACCAGACTGCGGAGGTTGGTCAGTTTGCCTTCGGGAAATTGAGGAAAAAGTCTAAAAATGGTTTCGGAGGTCCAAAGTTCGAGAACGGCATCACCCAAGAATTCATATCTTTCATTGGATTCGGATTTTTCTTTTTGTTTTTCGTTGAGGTAAGATCTGTGAACAAGAGCTTGAGATAGGTGTTTTTCGTCTTGGAACTTAATTTTCAGTTGTTTTTGGAGTTGATTGAGATTTTGATTCATCTTGAACCTGGTTTTTTTTAGTAATTTTTCCCCAGCAGTGGCGGGGCAAGTAATTTTTTGATGACTCCACCCAAAACGCCGTTGATAAAAGGGGCGCTTGATTGAGTACCATATTCTTTGCCCAGTTCAATGGCCTCATCGATAGTGACTTTTGGAGGAGTTTTTTGACGGTAAATTAACTCCCAAATGGTAATTCTTAAAATAGAAAGATCGACTTTGTTGATTTTGGCAAGAGGCCATTTGGGGGCATTTTTTTGAATTATTTTGTCAATTTTGCTTAAGTGGGAGATAATTTTTTTTGAATCTTGACTGGAAGGTAAGTGGCTTTGGAAGCTATGAGCGTAAAGAGCCCTCATATTTTTTATCCGACGAAGATGGCGGGGATCGTGCTTATTTTTCACTGGTTGCAGTTTGGGCAAACAAAACCGGTTTTTTTGGTTTGGTGACAATGTTTGCAGGAACTGAGTTTGACCAATTTAGGTCCGGCTTGAGAAGCTCTTCTTTTGCCTTGTCTACGGCTAGAGGGCCAATGTTTAGGTAGTGCTGTCATATTTGAGTATTATACCCCAAATTGCCGATTAATTCTTGGAGAATATCTTGGGAAAGATTGATGATGTCTAAATCGGAAAGGCTACTTAATTTTAGAGAGGGAAAACCGTGCTGAAGAGTGGAAAAAACTTCCCCCGGTCCCCGATTGGCCAGATCGTACTTAGCGATATTTAAGCCATTTTTGTGATTTTGAAGAAACTTAAGCCGATTTGTGGCTTGTTCGTTTTCCGATTGGGTGAAAAAATAACAATAACTTTGCTGGTCTCCCCGACCGACTCTACCTCTAAGTTGATGCAATTGGGCCAAACCAAAACGTTCGGCGGATTGAACCACCATGATAGTGGCGTTTTTTATATCGATGCCGACTTCGATAATGGGAGTGGTGACGAGAATATTGATTTTATTTTTTTGAAATTTTTTAAGAATTTCTTCTCTTTGAGGGAGAGGAGTTTTGCCATGAATTAGGCCAAGTTTTAAATGAGGAAAGACGTCTTGAGAAAGACGGGTAAATTCTTGCTTGGCAGATTTTACCTGATCTAAACTGTCAGATTCGTCGATGAAAGGACAAACAATAAAGGCCTGACTGTGGTGGAGTTGTATTTGCTCCTCAATCCAGTGATAACATTTGGGAATTTTTACTGTAGGAACCAGGAAAGTTTTTACCGGCAGACGATTTTTTGGGGGGTGTTTGATGATAGATAAATTGAGATTGCCAAGCATGGTCAAACTAATGCTGCGAGGAATAGGGGTGGCGGTCATGGTCAGGCGATGAGGCGAGG
>JAHIEZ010000117.1 GCA_018901355.1 Patescibacteria group bacterium
AATGACGAAGGATGAAGCGCAACGCAGCATCCGGACTTTGTACGAAGCCGTCAAGGATGTCTACCGGTTTTTCAGGTCAAGGAACATTTCGTACGCCTGCGTGGGTTTCATGTTTTCGTGAACGACCTTGCGAACCGCCTTGATCATGGCCACAGGCGCCTCGGATTGGAAGATGTTCCTCCCCATATCCACGCCGGACGCACCCTGGTCGATTGCTCGATAGGCCATCTCCAGCGCCTCGAGCTCGGGCAGCTTCTTGCCGCCGGCAATGACGATGGGAACAGGACATGCGGCGGTGACCGTCTCGAAACCGGGTACGTAATAGGTCTTGACGAACGCGGCGCCGAGCTCGGCGCACATCCGTGTGGCAAGCCGGATGTAATTGGCATCGCGGGTCAATTCTTTGCCCACTGCCGTTACACCCAGCACCGGCATGCCGACCTTGAGACCCTGATCGATCAATTTGGTGAGATTCATCACCGACTGCGTCTCGTATTCGCCGCCGATGAAGACCTGTGTGGCAACAGCGCATGCATTCACGCGAAGGGCATCGTCCATATCCATGGCGATATATTCGTTGGATAATTCCTTCAGGATGCTCGGTCCGCCGCTGGCGCGAAGCACGGTTGCCTTGTTGAGCGAAGGGGGAATCACCGATCGAAGAACCCCGCGGGTAAGCATGAGGGCATCGGCATAGGGCGCCAGCGGAAGGATGGTGATATCCGGTCGTTCCAGGCCGGTGGTGGGTCCCTGAAAATATCCGTGGTCAAAGGCAAGCATCACGGTTTTTCCGGATGCCGCGTCAAAAATGCGGGCGAGCCGGTTTTTCATCCCCCAGTCGTAGGAATTCGAGCCCTTCAGGAAAAAGACCTCGCTCTTCTGCGGCACATCCAGGTAAAAGTTTTTTTCAATTTTTGAGGTGTCCGATTCGGGCATGGGAAACTCCTTTTACAGGGTCGTCATACCTGGGGGAAGGGAAGGGCCAGTTCCCGGCCAAGGTTAATGAAGTCCTTGACGACCTCCTCGGGGATCGGGATACCGTGGGCGAGGCGCTGGGCCTTCATTTCGAATTCGATTTCGCCGGGGATGTAAATGCGCTCCACCCCGTCGGTTCTGGTCGATGTCTTGATTTCCCGGACAGCCTTATCGATTGCAGCCGTAAACTCCGGCAGATCCATGAAGCTCTCGATATTCACAGCCGCAAAGACGCTTCCGACGTCGGTCGGATCGATCATGTTGTCCGCCAAAAAGCCGGGGAAGTGGGTCCCGTAATTTGAGCCGGTCAATACGCCGCAGAGAAAATCCACAGCCAACATGATTCCATAACCTTTATAACCGCCGATGGGGGCGAGGAGTCCCTTCAGGGCGGCATGCGGATCGGTGGTGGGTATGCCGTGTTCGTCGATCGCCCAACCGGGCTCCAGCGGTTTGTTCTGCTTGGCATAGAGATTGATGCGGCCGCGGGCCACCACGGTCGTGGCCATATCCGGGACCACCGGGAGCTCTTTGTCTGCAGGGATGGCGATGCAGATAGGATTGGTGCCGAACATCGCCGTGCGGCCGCCTGTGGGGGCGACGACGGCCGGGGCATTGGTCGAAGCGAAGCCGATCATGCCGCTTGGGAGGGCCATCATGGCCCAGTAAGCGGCCGCCCCATAGTGGTTGGTGTGGGCTGCTGCCGTGAAGGCCACGCCGGTAAGCCTGGCCTTCTCTATGGCCATCTGCATTGCCCGCGCCGCGCCCACCTGACCGATGCTGTTGTGACAGTCGATCAATGCGGTGGAGGCCTTCTCGCGTACGACGGTCAGATTGCTCTTCGCGCTCATGACCCCTTTCTGGATCCGCTCCACATAGACGCAAAGCATCCGGGTGATCCCGTGGGTATCGACACCCCGCAGGTTGGCTTCAATCAGAGAGTCGGTGAGCAGTATCGCGTCGTCCCGGCTCACCCCGACCTTCTGGAAGACATCCTGGGTCCAACCCCGCAACCTCTCCGCGGGGAACATGATACCGCTATCAACACCTGCCATTTCTGTTTCTCCTTATCTTTTCAAAAGTCAGACCTCTAAAGGACTATTCATTGATCCGGGGGGCATAGCCCTCTTCGGTGATATCTCTGGCGCTGATCACCTTGACGCCCTTGGCCTCCAGAGCCTTGAGCAAAGGCTCTCTGGGGGCGTCGGTCACCTTGACGGTAATGATGCGATCACTGGCATCCCGGCCGGAGAATGTGGCGACACTGATGATGTTCCCGTCGTGCTTGGCAATCTCGCCGGCGATGGCTGCCAGCTCGCCTTTTCTTTCGGTCACATCCAGGGTCAGCCGCAACCCTTTTTCGCGGCCTCCCATGATCTCCACGAAGGTCTTGAAGATGTCGGTTTCGGTGATGAGGCCAACCAGCTTGTCCTCTTTTACAATGGGCAGGCAGCCGATCTTGTAATCGACCATGATGCGGGCCGCCTCTTCCAATGGGCAGTCATCGCCGACAGTGACCACCCGCCTGGTCATCACGTCTTTCATCTTCAATTTGGACAGGAGATAATGCACCTCAAAGACACTGAGGCTGGTCGCGCTCGAAGGCGAGGCGGAAAACAAATCCTTCTGGACGACGATGCCGGTCAGGCGCCCGCCCTTGTCGACGATGGGAAGACGGCGGATATTCGTTTCCTTCATCAAGTGCAGGGCCTCTTCGAAAGAGGTGTCCTCGGTGGCTGTCATCGGACTGGGGGTCATACGATCTTTGACTCGCATGGGATTTTCCTCCTGAAAAGATGGAATGCCAAAACAAGCTGCCGAGCGCATAGAGATGCAGCTTCCCAATATGCCACATCCGTTATCATGTCTCTTCCCGCGTGTCAATAACTATCGGGAAATCATGAGATAAGGCTCTGACGGGGAATGAGCCAAGCGCTTATGCCGGATGCCGGTTTGCCGGGTCAGACCGATTCGGCGAAGGGGGCTTTCGGATCGGGCAGGGGGGTAGTGAAAGCCAGATGAACGATCGGCCCGCTGCCGCCGTTCCAGTTGCGGTGCCGTATGCCTGCAGGAAAGACGATAAGCGAGCCCGGCGAGCAGTCGTACTGCTTACCTTCGATCTCGATGCTCATCGTGCCGCTGAGGATGTAG
>JAHIEZ010000059.1 GCA_018901355.1 Patescibacteria group bacterium
GAACTTGGATTAGAGGAATTATTCAAATATGAATACCGGTTGTCAGAATCAAATCCGGTTTTGGTCAATATTAGAGTAATCTGTAAAAACACGGCATTAAATGGCCGGAAATTTAAAGAAATGAACTTGTACTGGTATGGGGCTTCATCGGATAAGGTCAAGAATGAGACACCAAAGGTCAAAAAGATAACTGGTGAAATTGTAAATAGTCCGGCTGATAGCGAATATTTCACCAGATTTTTGGGGATATATAGTATTAATGAACAAAACGAACCGATAAGCATAAAGCTACATCAAAAAGAGAGTGATTTAGAAAATAAAGAAGTAATCTTATATTGCGATAAGGTCAAAGTTGGGGAAACACTAGAAGACTCAATTAAAAGATCGATGATGTCGGATTTTGGGTTAGAACTTTTGAGTTATCGTGCTTGTTCCTGGGTAATTGACGAGGCAAAAAACAAATTGGGACAAAGTTTACCCAGGATAGGGGTGATGGCATATGTTAAATATGGTCCGATTGAAGATAAAAAAGCGGCGGGTTGTTTTGTAAGTTGGGTAAAAAGAGAAAGTGAGTTATTAAAGTTTAAATTGGACCCGGAAGCATTAGGGTGGATTAAAAATGATAGTACCAATAGTTTGGCCATAAATAGATTTACTAATAAAGAGGAGGCTAGGGTTTTTATTGAAAAGTTGTATATGCTGGGAGCATTAGAAGTCAGGGTTAAAAATATTAAACAGAAGATCGAGGTTGAGAAATTTGGTGATATATTGGTGGTTGTTTTACCGGAAAATGTGGAAGTAAGGCAAAAAATTTTTAGTCTTTATTACGAAGAGATGACGAGAAAAGTTCCGGGTAAGGGATGGATAGCCGATGACGGGGAAAGGGAGTTGGTTTTTCGGTGGGATTGAATCGGGAAATTTTTTGTCCAGCGGGCCCGCCGACAGCAAGCAGTCTTGGCGGGTAAACAGGAGTCGAACCGCTGCTGCGGTCCCGGCCGTTGCGGGATTTTTCAAGGTTGCAGACCATTTTCTTGAGTCGCGGATGGGAGTTGCCCCGCCGCTGCGGGGTTGCAGACCATTTTCTTGAGTCGCGGATGGGAGTTGCCCCGCCGCTGCGGGGTTGCAGACCATTTTCTTGAGTCGCGGATGGGAGTTGAACCCATCTACATGGTTTTGCAGACCATTGCCTAACCGCTTGGCTACCGCGACAGAAGAGTCCAGCGGGCAGGAGTTGAACCTGCCTAAAATGGTTTTACAGACCATCGCATAACCGCTTTGCTACCGCTGGTTATCTATTTTATCAAAATAAGGCTATTTTTAATACGTAATGCTAGTTTGTTCTTAGCGGAACCTCCGGATTTTAAGTATGTTTCTTCTTCTAGAGCGTCTTTTTTTGATAAAAAAGCTTGATAATAAACGAGTTTTAAGGGACGCCTATTTTTTGTTGATTTAACTAATCCTTTTTGGTGCTCTAAAAACCTTAATTTTAAGTTAGAAGTAAAACCGGTGTAAAGGTGGCTATCTTTCTGACTTTTGAGTATGTATACGTAATACATGAGCAGGAGTTGCCCCGCCGTGCGGGGTTACAGACCATTGCACCCTGCCGTAGCAGGGCCGCTGGTGATATATTTTATCAAAATTCAGGCTTGGTTTATAGGTAAGCTGGCTGATGATGATATTTTTTTGATAAACTATAACTTGAAAATGAAGACAATACTTTTGGAAAATCTTGAAGCGGAAATTAGAAAAGAGCTGGATGAGGCAGAAGAGGCGGCGAAAAAGGCATACCCACGAGACAGAGATGTAAGAATAGGAGTAGTACTGGTAGCGGATGGAGATAAGAAATTTGAAGGAGCGAATGTAGTACGGGAGAGATTTGTGGGCAGTAGTTGTGCCGAGAGAATGGCCTTAGACAAGGCTCTGTTTGCCGGTATAAAAAAGATTGAAAGATTGATAATCATCGGAGAAAATAACGACTGCCCTTTTGAGGAAGTAATAGCTCCCTGTGGCAACTGCCGACAAATGCTATTTGACACTCTGGATGATTTGGAACAAAGTGATATTGAAATAATTTTAAGCAATAGCGATAAAAGCAAAATTGTAAAAACAAGTTTGTTGGAACTTTTACCTTTGGCTTATAAAAGCAATAGAAATAATGCTTAAAGTGAGAATTGTTTTTTGGAACGTCAACGGAATTCGGGCCGGAATCAAAAAGGGTTTGTGGAATTTTGTAAAAAAAGATAAGGCCGATATTTATTGTTTTGCCGAAACTAAGGCAAAAGAAGATCAACTGGAAGAAGGGATGAAGGTGCCTGCTGGTTATTATTCTTATTGGAACAGTGCGGATAAGGCCGGTTATTCGGGGGTGGTGACATTGTCGAAAATGGAGCCAAAAACAGTGATTGAAGGCAATAGAGATAATGATTGGGACGAGGAAGGAAGAGTGCTGATAACTAAGTTTGACGAATTTACCTTATTAAATGTCTATTTTCCCAACGGTAAAAGAGACAGGGTCAGGCTGGATTATAAATTGAAATTTTATGAACATTTTTTGGAGTATGTAAATAAATTAAGACGACAAGGAGAAAAAGTGATTTGGGGAGGAGATGTGAACACGGCTCACCAGGAAATTGATTTGGCCAGACCAAAGGAAAATGAGGGAATTTCCGGATTTTTACCAATTGAAAGAAAATGGCTTGATAAGGTGGAACAAGCAGGTTGGCTGGATAGTTACCGCTTGTTTTATCCAAATAAAAAAAATTATTCCTGGTGGTCGATGCGATCGGGAGCCAGAGGACGAAATGTGGGCTGGCGGATTGACTATGTGTTTGTGGATGAAAAAATTAAAAACAAAATAAAAAAGGCTTTTATTTTAGATCAAGTGGAAGGGTCAGATCACTGTCCGGTGGGGATAGAGATAGAAATTTAGGGTTGGATGATATAACAATTAGTGCCTTGTTTTTTGAGCCAGAGATTGTTGGCTTTCCAATCAGGATCATAGGAGGCAAGAGTTTGCCAAAAAAATTTAGAATGGTTTTTGACTTTTAGATGAACCAGTTCGTGAAGAATAATGTGGCGAAATTTGTCGACCGGAAAAAAAATAATTTGCCAGTTGAAATTTAAATTAGCGCGGGAAGAACAGGAACCAAAACGACTTTTTTGATTGCGGACAGTAAGGTGCTTGTAGCTAAATTGAGGAAAAGTTTTTATCTCTTTGGCGACAGCTTTTTTGGCATAAAGTTTGAAGCGTTTTTGAAAAAGAGAAACTAGGTGAGTTTGAGAAAGAGAGGTAGTATTGACGATAATTTTTTTTTGCAAACGACTAATAAGAATATTGTTTTTGGAACTTTGAGAAAAAAGAAGAGGATAAGTCTGACCCAAAAGAGACAGAGAGGAAAGAGAAGAAAGAGGAGGAAAATCAGAAAATTTGGCGGCGGATTTGACAATCCAAGCCCGATGCTGATGAATAAAATTGTTGATAAAAAGAGTGGGAGTAAGAAGAGGGGCGGAAAGAGAAAAAGAGTTCTTGGAAGTAATAGAGAGCCTAAGAGAACGAATTTTTTTGCGATTGATTTGGTAAGAGAAGGTCTGACCGGAAAGTAGAAGAGAAGGCATAGCTGATTTTACAGGATTTGGATTTGAAAGAGAGAAAAATGTTATGATGGAGTAGATATGATTTATATTGGGGCTGACCATAGAGGCTATGGCGTAAAGGAAAGAATTGCCGGAGAGCTGGAAGGCTGGGGCTATGATTTTTGCGATTTGAGCCAAAAGAGAGATGAAGAGGATGATTATAGTGATATAGCTTTGGAACTGGCAGAAAAGGTAGCTAAAGAAAAAACTAAAGGAATATTGCTATGTGGCTCGGGAGCGGGGGTGTGCGTGACAGCCAACAAGGTCGGAGGAATAAGGGCGGGGATGGCTTTTGAGGAAAGACAATGCCGAAAAATGAGAGAAGATGATGATATTAATATTTTATGTCTATCTGCCGACTGGGTGGACGAAGAAAAAAATGTGGCGATGGTGAGAATTTTTTTGGAAACCAATTTTGGCTCAGAGAAAAAACAAATTAGAAGGATTAAAAAAATAAGTAAATATGAAGCTACTAAGCGTTGACAGAATACCCCCTAACAGTCGGGTAATTTTACGAATGGACTTGGATGTACCGATAAGCGAAGGAACAGTGACAGACAATAGCCGACTGAAAAAATCTTTGCTGACAATAAAGCTTTTGTTGGAAAGGGAATGCTTGATTATAATCTTGGGACACAGAGGTAGACCGGAAGGAAGAGACGAGAGTTTGTCTTTAAGACCGGTTTATGCGGAGTTAATGTCAATTTTGGAAGAAGGAGGTCAAGACGTGGTGCGAAGCGTGTTTGTGGACGAAGTGAACAACAGAGAAAAAATAGCCAAGGCGATGGAGAGCAGTAGCATTATTTTTATGGAAAATTTAAGATTTTGGGCAGGTGAAAGAGAGGGAAACGATAGTTTTTTGGGTGCAGTCAAGGAGGTTAGTCAATATTTTGTCAATGATGCTTTGGCCACAGCTCACCGAAAAGATGCCTCGATGATGCTGGGAAGCAAGATGTCTGCTTTTTATGGATTGTCTTTTGTGGAAGAAGTGGAAAAATGGGAAAAAATAAGAGAAAACCCCAAAAGACCGCTGGTAATAATATTGGGAGGAGCAAAAAAAGATAAGCTGGATTATTTACCGGAATTGGAAAAAATAGCAGACAAGGTGCTGATAGGAGGAAAATTGATTGCCATGGTGAGTGAGGCGGATTTGAGAAAAGAGAAAGTGGTAGTGGGAATGCTGTCTGAGACAGGGCTGGATGTAGCGGAAAAAAGTGTGGCAAGATTTAAAGAAGAATTGGTCGGAGCTAAAACAGTAATATGGGCCGGGGCTTTGGGGAAATTTGAAGAAGAGGCAGGACGAAGAGCAACAGCGGAAATAGCAAATTATCTGGGCTCACTGGAAATTGACTGGGTGGTGGCCGGAGGAGAGACAATGGCCAGTTTAAAAAATCTAGAATCATCCAGAAGAATTGATGTGGTGATAACCGGAGGAGGAGTGTTTTTGGAATATCTGACTAAGGGAACTTTACCGACTATTGAGGAATAAGCAAGAGTGATATGATTAATTTATGGCAGATAAAAAATTAAGAATTGGCATTAATGGTTTTGGGAGAATTGGGAGTGTGGTATTAAGGGCGATATTGCTAGAAAAGTATGATGTAGAAGTGGCGGCCATAAATACGACCGGAAAATTTCCGATTGAAAGTGTGGCGATGGGCTTTAAATATGATTCGATTTATGGCCGGATCCCAAGCAGAGTCGGCTGGGGAGAAGCGAAAAAAGGCGGAGAAATAGGCAGACTTGAAGTAGGAGATCTCTCTATCCCGGTTTTGGGACAAATGGAGGCAAAAAGAATTGGCTGGAAAAAATATAAGACGGATGTGGTGTTGGAATGTACCGGAGTGTTTACCGACAAAAGTGCGCTGGATCATATCAAAGCAGGAGCAAAAAAGGTGATAATCTCGGCACCGGCTCGCGACGAGAGTATTCCCCTGTTTGTGCTGGGGGTAAATGAAAAAAGTTATCGGGGAGAAAAATTGATATCGAATGGTTCTTGTACTACCAATTGCGTGGCCCCAATTGTAAAACTGATTGATGAAAAAATTGGTTTTCAAGAGGGAACTTTGACCACAATTCATGCTTATACCAATAACCAAAATTTGGTGGACGGAGGCAACAAGGACCCAAGAAGATCGAGGGCGGCGGGATTGAATATAGTACCGACCAGTACGGGGGCGGCAGAGGCGGTGGTCAGAGTTTATCCGGAGGCCAGTGGCAGATTTTCGGCAACGGCAATAAGAGTACCGGTAGCTTGTGGCTCTTATTCTGATTTAACTTTTAAACTGGTGAGAAAATCTAGTAAAGAAGAAATTAATAGCATCTTTGAGGAGGCCAGTGTCAGCCCGGAGATGGCAGGAAAATTGAAGGTATCCTATGAGCCTTTGGTAAGCTCGGATATTATCGGTAACAATGCTTCGTCGATAATCGATAGCCTGAGAACCAGAGTGGTAAGTGATGACATGTGTATGATCGGCTCTTGGTATGACAACGAATATGGTTATAGTTGCCGATTGATAGAAATGGCAATGTATATCGGCGAAAAAAATAAATAAGATGCAGATAATTCCAACTATTTTGGAAAAGAACCTTGAAGAGGCCGAGAGAAAGATGGCTTTGGTAAAAAATTTGGTGTCATGGATACAGATTGATGTCATAGATGGAGTATTTAGTAGCGGAAAAACTTTTGAATTAGAATTGTTAAAAAGACTGGATTTTGAAATAGAAGATAATTTGCTTGATATTCATCTGATGGTGAAAGAGCCGATTAAGTGGATCAATAAGGCTGATTTTGCCGGAGGAGCAAGAGTAATAGGACAGGTGGAAATGATGGCTGACAAGGAGGCTTTTGTGAACACGGTCAAAGATAAGAATATGGAAGCCGGATTGGCATTTGATGTAGAAACCGAGATAAAGGACATTCCGGCAGAAACTGACGTGGTGGTGTTGATGGGGAGAGGGGCCGGATTTGAAGGTAAAGACGGAAGTGATAGTTTGATGGCAAGAATTGAAACTTTAAAAAAGATAAGAGAAAAAAGTGGAGAGTTGTTTGTGATTGGAGTGGACGGCGGAGTGAGAAAAGAAGATATAAAAAAACTGGCAAAAGCGGGAGTGGGAATAGTATATTGTGGGAGGACGGTGTTTGAAGGAGAAGCAGCAAAAAATTTGGAAGAATTAAAAAAGATATGAAAAAAACAAAAAAAATAATAAAAAGGGTAACTTTTTTTGGAGACGGAGAAGCGGGTGAAAAAGAAAAACATTATCAGGCGGCAAAAAGAACAGCCCGGCTGTTGGCAGAGAATGGATATATTATTGTCAACGGAGGCGGACCGGGAGTGATGAGGGCGGCGACAGAAGGAGCCAAAGAAGGAGGGGGAAGAGTGGAGGTGGTGGTGTTGGCAAAAAAAAGCGAACCGGATAATTATGAAGGAGTAGACCAAAAAAACTTAAAAATGGCAGATAAAATTATTGAGGAAGAAAGTTATCCAAAAAGAATAGAAAAACTGATGGAACTGGGAGATGCATTTGTGATTTTTAAAGGAGGGACGGGAACTATCTCGGAAATCGGCATGGCTTGGAACAGAGCCAAATACGATTATGGCCACCATGAGCCTTTAATCTTTTTTGGGCAGTTTTGGCAGAAAATTGTGGTTGATTTGATAACAGGGCTAAACCTGGAAAAGAAAGAGAGAGAGGTAGTGGGAGTGGTGACAAAGGCGGAACAAGTGCTGGCGCTGGTACAGGGCCGAAAAGAGAAATAATTTTGATAAGATAACTTAACGGGTTTTAGGGAAAAAAAGATAAGTTTTGAATAATTTTTTTATAGGAGGACGGGGCGGGAGTTGTGTTGAATTTCGATGGGGAAAATTTCTTCTTTCTCCACTTTATTTTTTGACAAAGTGAGACGAACAATATTGGAATGAGAGGTGGTGGTAGACCAACTTTGATCAAAAATAAAATTGCCAAAAGAATAATAAATTAATTTATCTTTATAAACTTCGGGGGCTTGCCAAACATGAGGATGATGACCATGAATAATATCCGCTCCCCCATCGACCAGTTTTTTGGCAAAATTAACTCGCCAAGATTCGGGCTCGGGTAAATATTCATTGCCCCAATGAAGAGCAACAACAAGCCAGTCTACTTGCGGATCATAGGTTTTTACCATATCTAAAATCTGGTCTTGGGAGAGTTGGCCGGAAGAAACCAGATCAAAAGAAAGAAAACCAAAACTAATACCATTGATGTCTTGTTGAAAAAAGGGATTGTCAGAGTCGGGAGAATAAACAAAGGGAATTTGAAAAGAAGTCAAAAAATCCTGAGTCTGAACTAAACCTTCATGACCGAAATTTAAAATATGATTGTTGGCCAAAGAAAGAAAAAAGCGATGATCTTTAAGTTGAGGTAAAAAACGACTGTCGCCACAAAAGGTAAAAGTACCGGTAGGAAGAGTGGGGCAATCGGCAACAATAGGAGATTCCAAATTGGCCAGATTTAAATCGTTTTGTAAAAGCCACGAGGAAACTCCGGAAAAACTCCAAGAAAAATCATTTTTGGCACGAGCGGTGTTGGTAATATGGCGTCCAAGGCCGAGATCACCCATCAGGCCAAGATGAACCAGAGGAGGCGGGGTGGGAGTGGCGGTAGGACCGGAGGTAGAAATGGGGCTGATAAGAGGAGAGGAGGAGGAAAAAAGAAAAAAGAAAAGATTTAAGAAAAGAGCAAGCAAAAAAGAAAAAACGATAGACTTCATGGTATAGGCTGATTATAATTGGTTTATGTTTAAAAAACTGCTAGTAGTTGTTTTGGCCGGATTTTTTTTGGGAGGCTGCAGTTTGAGTCCAAAAAAATCAGGAGTGGAGATAATGAGTCAACCAACGGCCAAAGTGTTTATCGACGGCAAAGAGGCCGGCATGACTCCCTATAAAAATTTAAGCTTAAAACCGGGAACGGTAGAAATAAAATTGGTGGCTAGGGAAAGAGAATGGAAAAGAACTTTGGAATTAAAAAATAATGTCAGCACGGTGATTGACTGGAATTTTGGGAGTGAAGAAAAAGAGAGCGGAGGTTATTTGCTCTATATGGAAGAAACCGGAAATGAAAAGAAATCAGGCTTGATGGTCAGCAGTCAACCGGATCGGGCCTCGGTAAAAATTGAAGGTGAAGTGAGAGGCCATACGCCAATGAGATTGGACGAGATGGGAGAAGGCGATAAACAAATAAATATTTCTTTTCCGGGCTATAAACAATTGGACGTGTTTGTAAAAGCGGTGGCTGGATATCAAATGGTGATAGAGGCAAAAATGGGAGTGGAGAAAGTAATGGTGACGGAAGAAAATGTGTTGGAAGAGGAAATAAAAACAGCCATGGAAACGGTAAGTAATAAGGGAAAAGTAAGAATAAAAGAAACTGAAACCGGCTGGTTGCGGGTGCGGGAAGCCAGTAGCTCCGGCAGTCGGGAAATAGCCAAAGTGATACCAAAAGAAGAATATGAACTTTTAGATGAAGGAGCCGACTGGTACAAAATTGACCTGGGAGAAAAAGGACAAGGATGGATTTCTACAAAGTACGCCGAGAAACTGTAGTGATGAGAGCAGACAAAATTAAAAACAAGCCAAAGAGGGTATAAAATTTTTGTTGACTGTTTAGAAAAAGGGAGAGAAGACCAAGGGCCAGAGTGACGGCCCAATAGAAAATGGCTATTTGAGACCGGCTCCAGCCCAGTTTTAAAAGTTGATGGTGAAAGTGACTACCGTCAGAAACAAAAATGGATTGATGGCGGAAAAGACGACGGATTATAACCAAAAAAGCGTCGATCATGGGAATGCCGAGAAGAAAAATAAGAGTGGCCAATTTAGCACCGGAAAGAATAGATAAAAGAGACAAGAAAAAACCGGCTAGACTTTTGGCGCTGTAACCGGGCATAATGGATTGGGGGGAAAAATTGAAAGGCAGGAAGCCCAGATAGGAACCGGCAACGGCACCGGCTAAGATAATAACCGGCCATTGCAGGGTATCAACAGCATAGCGAAGACCTAAAATGCCGATAAAAATGGCAGAAATGGCAACAAAGCCCGGCAGTTGGCCTTCTACCCCGGCGGCCCAACCGACGGTATTGGTGGACCAAACAATCCAAAAAATGGCCAGAAGGGAGGCAGGAAGAAAAGAAAGATTGATAACTCCGCCAAAAGGATTGGAAATATAATTGATACCGATGCCGGCCGAAACGATGGCAACGGCGGCCAAAAAATTACAAAAAAGACGAAAATGAGGACTGATATCTTTGATGTCATCAATAAGACCAATGACAACGGTAAAAAAGGCGGCAGCGAGAATGGTCAGTAAATGATGATCAAGAGGAAGAAAAATAAGAGAGGTAACAAGAATAGCAAGGAAAATCGGCAGTCCCCCGCCACGAGGAACAGGTTTTAGGGCGGTAGCATTGCCGGTTTTTTTATTTTTAACAAGAGGGTCTTCAACAAAACCTTGGGAAATAAAAAAATTTCTAACCTTCGGAGTGAGTAGATAAGAAATAAGAGCTGAAAGAAAAATGGCTAAAATAAAATTGAGGAGCATATCAGGAAACCAGAGAAATTATTTTAAAAACGGAAATAAGAAAAAAGGAAGAAAAAAGTAAGGAAAAGACAGCTAAAAGATAAGAAAAAAGAGGCGAGGAAAACAAGAAAGAAGCAAGAATAAAATAATTTAAAAATAAAATAAGAGTGGATGCGGTAGGAAGAAGAAATAAAGATGAGACGGGAGCTAGTCTGCTTTCACCCCAGGGACGGGAATAATAAAAAGGTATTTTGAGGGGGAGATCGGAAAAATTTAAAAGAATAAAAACAATTTGGAGAATAATAACTACAACGTTCCAACGAAAAAATTTAGTAACCGTAGAGTTTTGCCATAAATGACCGAGAAAAGAAAGTTGGCGGGAAAAAAATTTAAATAGAGTCATTTTGCCGATAAATAAGGGCCGGTGGAAAAATTTTAACGACGGTATAATGCTTTAACAAAAGATCATCCAGTTTTTGAAATTCGGGATTGTCGGGAAAATAAACAATAAAACGAGGAGGGGTGGCAAGAATGTTTTTTATAGTTTGGTCTTTGGCTTGAAAGTCGATGATGTGATAAGCGACGGTATATTTGCCAAGAGGAAGACGGTCGGAAATGGCATAAATAGCCGGTTCTGTCCCCCAGACAAAAATCTTTTGATCCGGAGTAGTGTTTTTTTTAAGATATTGACCAATATCGTAATTGGTTAAAACCGATTGACCCCAAAAACTGTAGTAGTTTTGACGATCGATTTGACCGGTGGCATAAAGAATAAAATTTTTGTAGTAAGGAATAGTTTGATAATGCCAAAATTGATAATAATAAAGGGAAAAGGCGGTAAGACTAAAAAAAAGAAAACTATAAAAAGCAATCAGTTTCGATTTTTGAGTGAAAACATAAACTAAAAGAAGGCTGGCGGGGGGAAGAAGCTCGATAAAATAATGAGGATAAGGACGACCGGAGAGAAGAGAGCCAAAAAGAGCTCCAAGAAACCAAAGTGAAATGAGAGCAAACTTGTTATTTAAAAAACGACGACTTAAAAAGATAAGCAAAACCAAGAAAGCAAAAATGAGACCGCGGATAAAGAGACCGGATTGATAAAAAGGAGCCGACTGGCCTTCCCAACTACCAAGGTAACCGATGTTTTGCATCAGAGCGGCTCTGACATAAGGTTGTCCGGCGGAATGGAGAGAGTAATAGAGAATACTGGCAAGAATGGGTAAAAGAAAACCAAGAAGCAAAAGTAGAACCGAGGAAGAAAAAAGTTTTTTTTGCTGATAAACGGTGATAAAAAAGATAAGGGTAAAAAGCTCGAAAATGACCGGAACCTTAAAAAGAAAGGCTAGAGAAAAAAGCAAGCCGGCGGCAAAATAGTTAGTTTTTTTGGTCAAAAGTAAGACAGCGGCAGTGGTGGGCATAATCATAAAAATTTCGCCGTTGGCAATATTGCCTTCAAGGAGAGGGATGCAAGAGAAAATGGCAAAAAGAAAAGTGGAGATAAATTGAAGAGATAATTTTTTAAAAAATTTTTGGGAGATAAGCCAAATAAAATAGACATTAACGAGGTTCCAAAAAAGAAGAATTAATCGGAAAAAGGGAACGTTTCCAGCAATGGCAGCGACAACATAAAGGAGAGGAGGCTTGTTATCGTGAATATCCCGATAAAAAACTAAACCCTTGCGAAGAGCCTGACCAAGAGTGAGGTAAATATCTTCATCGGCATAACGATGAGGCTCAAACAAGGACGGAAGACGAAGAAGAACGACTAGAAAGGCGAGAAGAATTATAATGATTATTTTTTTCTTCATGGATTTTTTTGCCACCAAGAAAAGGATAATTGTTGAAACTGCTGATGGTCGTTTAGAGTATAACCCGGAAGTTCGACGGTTTGAAATGGCTCACTGGTGATAACACCAAGACGGCGGTTGTCGGGCAAAATAGAAATTTGATCATTTTCTTCCATTAGGGCAGTGCCAGTATAAAAAGGCAAAGGACCTTTAGGTGTATAAATGGGAGCATAGATATCATAATATTTAGATTCAAAAAGATGATGAGCATTACCGCTCCAGTTGATCAAAGAGTCGTCGGGTTGACGGGTGGATTTGATGTAGGCGGCTAAATCTCGAAATGGTCTTTTGGTGGGAGTAGTAAAAAACCACCAGTTGAGACGGAAGAGAAGAAAGATAAGAAAAATAAGACTAAGAGGGCTAAAAAGGCGACGATGGTTACTGGCTAAAATAAGTGTTAGGGCGGGAATAAGGTTGATAAGATAGCGATCGTAAAAAATCGGTTGAGCGACTTGACTGAGAAGAAAAACAATAATGGCAGGAAGACAAAGCCAACCGATAAGGAAATTTGTTTTAGCGTCTTTAAAACGCCAGCGACGAAAAAGAAGAATGATAAAAAAGAGATACTTGATGGGTGACTGAAGCGGATGCTGATTGAGACCGATGATAAATTTGAGGTAAAGATTAGGTAAATCCTTGAGGATGGGTTTGCCCAACCAAAAACCTTTATCAACAACCATGGTGGTCTGACGGTACATAAAAGGTAGCCAAGGCAGGTAAAGGAGACCGATGAGGAAAAAAGGTCTAAAAGAGGACCAAAAGTTTTTTTTGTTTTTTAGGTAAAGACCAAGAGTCCAGAGAAAATGCCAGAAAATGACAAAAAGAGAAAAGTGGTGACAATAAAGTGAGGCAATAGCGGAAATAATGTAAAGAGTGTGATTTTTTTTGAGAAAAAAGTAAGTGGCTATAGTGGAAGTCATGGCCAAGATGGCGTACATTCTAGCTTCAAAAGCGTATTGAAAAAGAAAAGGATTGAGAAGAGTCAGAGCGAAAACTATGGTGGTAATTTTTTTGTCTTTCCAAAAGTGATGAGCGATTTTAGCGGTAAACATGGCGGTAACCAGCCAGAAAAGCATACTAAGGGAACGGAGAGAGATTTCACTTAGACCAAAAAGGCGAGTCCAAAGATGGCCTGTAATGTAATAAAGCGGAGGAGAGGTATCTTTGGAAACAAATTTTATAACGTCAAGGAAATCTTTTTTGAGTAAGGTGGCGGCCCAAGCTTCGTCGCCCCAAAGACTAACGGTTAATTGATTCATTTTCTAATGATATCAAAATGGTTAGCTTTTTTTGGTAGTTTTGTAGATAATACTTTTACCAATCATAAGCCGGGTGTGAGAGTGAAGTCCGGGAAGGACCGACATAACTAAGGTGGCAATGGGCATGAGAGGCCATTGGAAAATGTTTTTTAAAATATTTTTGAGACCGGTTTTTTGATCTTGAGGACGAAGCTTCCAATCTAAGATAATGACCACAAAAAGAGGGATAAGACAGATACTTAAAATAATATTGGAAATACGGGGAAGGTTGAAACCAAGAGTGGTTTGAAAAAATTTACGGTTGAGAAGTATGGGCAAAGAAGTACCGATAGTGAGGATGAACCAATTGCTGGACCAAATTAAATGGGTTTTGATGAGAGTGTAGATGCGCAAAGCCCGAGTCAGGAAAGGGATCTCCCGATGAAGAAAAGATTGCTCGATGGCATAGGGAATGTCGGTAGCACCCCAGGCGTGACGGACGCATTGATTGTAACGATTTTTTAAAGCGGAAAAGTAGGTTGGGCCACTGGGGGCATCAACAACGGTGGGCAGGAAAATCGGGTTGACGGAAACCCGACCCCGATTGGCAAAAAAGGTTTGGAGAAAAATATGCCAATCTTC
>JAHIEZ010000100.1 GCA_018901355.1 Patescibacteria group bacterium
AAATTCCGGCGCTGATGCCGGTTGGGTCATGAGAAAAGTCGAAGAAGGCCAAAAAGACTTTGGTTTTAATACTCTGACTTTGGAGTTCGGTTCCATGCTCGGTCAGGGGATTCTTGATCCGGCTAAAGTTACCCGTTCGGCTTTACAGAATGCCGCTTCAGTGGCCAGTATGATCTTAACCACTGAGTGTTTGATCTGTGACCGACCGACTGAAGATAAAGACAACACTCCTTCTATGCCAGCAGGAATGGGTGGAATGGGAATGTAAAATCAAAAGACTAATAAAAATAAAAAGAGCCGCATTAGGCGGCTCTTTTTATTAATGATTATGTTGAGGAAGGCTTATGTTTTTTAAGTCAATTACTTTTCCACCCCGGCGCATTTTATTTCTGTTTAAAATATTTTTTCTAACCTCGATAAACTTTTTTCTCTTATCTTCGTGTTTTAATAAACAGTCAAACCAGTAAAGAAGTTTCCAGACGGAGTTTTTATCAAAAACTGACAGTCGCCAGCTATCTTGATTGTGAATGACCTGACGTAAATCAATATAACCGGCGTGTTGAGAGATTCTCGGCTTTGGAGCATTAATACCCAATTTTCTTAAACATTGCCAAGATTGGAGAATAATATGTTTATCATAGGTTTGGATTTCAAAACCGGCAAAATTATCCCGACTGTTTTTATGAATTGTGACGCAACCTTCGGCGTCAAAATACCCGGCGAAGAAAGATAAAAAACAACGAGGGCAATTTTTTATCCACTGCTCAATTTTGTCATGTTTAGGTAATAAAAAATCAAAGCTTCTATTCAGATAGACACATTGTTCAATTGTTCCTCTTTTGGCTATAGTGGTTTGAACACCACCGTAAGATTTAAACAGCCTTTTTATTAATTTTGCCTGGGCTGGTTTTGTAGTTGATCCTCGAATGACCACAACCTGATTAGTGTGGTAAACATTTAAATCACCCAAGCGGAAGCCAATTAAATAGGCTTTTTCTTCTGATGAACCATTAAAGGGAAATTTTTTATACTTACGATGTGTTTTATGTAAATTACCCCTTGTATTTATTTGGAACTGCTTCAGTCTTTTTTCAATACCACTTTTGCTAAACCCAAGTTTTTGGCCGATTTGTTTAGCTGACAAAGGTTTATTATAAAGCAGTTCTAATTTTTCTCTTGAGATTTTAATTGGTTTTCTTAAACCCAAATTCCCTCTGGATTTTAAATTAAATTGCTTAAAACGATCGACAATAGTTCCATGGGTACAACCGTAATGGTCGGCAATTTGAAACATCGACAACTTTTGCTGAAAATACAAGCTTACCAAATCCGTTTTATTGATCTGAAAAGGGACAGCGGGCATTAATTAATCCTAACAAAACCCAAAAGCCATTACAAGACACAAACACTTTATGAGTTTTTTGGTAGAATGCGGTCATGACCGATCAAGAAATTTTTGACTATCTTTTTAAACGCGCCAAAACATCCAAAGACCAGGAAGGGGTGGTCGCTGCCTGTTTAGTTAAAAACGGACAAATTTTAGTTAGTTCTCCCAGTGCCGACGATAGTATTCGCCATGCCGAAGACTTAGTCATCGAAAAGGCCAAAAAACAAGGAATCATCTTAGATGAAAACATTATTCTTTATACTACCCTTGAGCCTTGTTCTGTCAGAAATAAAGATATCTCAGGATGCGTTTCCATTATTGTTACTACAGGCATAAAAAATATTATCTATGCTACCAACGATCCTGAATACAGCCAGGATACTAAGCAGAGATTTCTAACCGCAGGAGTTAACTACCAACAAATACAAAACAAGGAGATTATTGATCGCGCCGTTAAACTTTTTAACTCCACCAGTAAAACACCATTGACTGCTTGGCAACTCCCCCGCCAAAAAAAACTTGAAATATTCAAGCTGCGGCCGCTACCGGAAATTAAAAAAGGCTTAAATGCTACCGGTAAATACAACCAGAAATTTATTAACAGTGTGATTAAAGGCTTGAAAGAATCAAAAGCATATAATCGACATTAACCTACATTAACAGTAAAATATTACTGATGAGCTTTTCTAAAGTCATTGCTGAAATTGTCAAGATTGAAGGCGGCAGATGTAGTTTTGGCCATCAGGTTGGGGAGAAGTTTGTCTTTGATCAGTTTGGTCCGGATAAAAAACTTTGCGGTTACGCCTTAAATGCTTTAATGCCGGCAGTTAATGTTTTGCTTCATAATGGTAAATTCCCCTGGTTGCCGGAAGGTGAAGCACTTTATTGGGGTTGCCCCCATCCCGGTAAAATGTACCCCGGTCTCGGCCAGGTGATTTTTAAACTAACAGTTAAAAACCATGCTTAAACTAACAAAACTTCACCGCTATTTTTTATCCGCCTTGGCCACGGTTGTTTTTTTCCTGATTGCCTTGACAATATTAGCTATTTCTTTAATTGCCGCCAACCAGCAGGCGGCGGGAATCAAGGCGATTTTTTAAAGGAGGAATAATGGATTTAACCAATAAAGTTGTTTTAGTAACCGGCGCCAGCCGGGGCATCGGCCGGGCAACTGCTTTAGCTTTTGCCCGCGAGGGCTGTAAGGTCGTAGTTAATTATTATAAAGAAAAATCTAAAGCCGAGGCCGTTGGCCAAGACTTAATGATCCAGGCTGACGTCGCTGATTTTAAGGCCTTTAAAGCCATGGTTGACAAGGTTGTCAAAAAACTTGGCCGGATAGATGTTTTGGTCAATAATGCCGGAGTAATTATCCAAACCAACCAGGATTTTCAACAAATCACTGACGAAGTTTGGGACAGAACACTAGATGTTAATTTAAAAGGTGTTTTTAACGGTATCAAGGCCGTTGCCCCGTTTATGAAAAAACAAGGCCAGGGAAGAATTATTAATCTTGCTTCTGTGTTTGGCCAACTCGGCGCCGCCCCCGTCATGGCCTATACCGTTGCTAAGGCAGGCGTGGAAAATTTAACCAAGGCTTTTGCTAAAGCCCTAGCCCCGGAAATTACCGTCAATGCCGTTGCCCCGGCAGTTTGTCATACCGATATGACCAAAGGTTCGGGTCCAGCCCTGATTAAGTTTTTTAAAGACAATACTCCCATGCAAAGAATTGCCCAACCAGAAGAAATTGCTGCGGCAATCGTATTTTTAGCCAAGAGCGATTTTATTACCGGTCAAATTCTTAATGTTGACGGCGGTTACGGCTTAAAGTGAGAAATCCGGCAAAACGGTCAGCGGGTCAATCGCCCTGCCGTTCTGATAAATTTCTAAATGCAAATGCGGTCCGGTGGTCCAGCCGGTCATACCCACGGTTCCTAAT
>JAHIEZ010000060.1 GCA_018901355.1 Patescibacteria group bacterium
ACAGGATAGGTTTGACCAAAAGAATGAGTTTGAATTTGGCGGCTATAAAAATGATAATTAAAAATCCCCTGTTGGGGGTGGGTTTGGGTAATTTTTTAGTAAATTTGCCGGAGTTTCAAAAAAATGCCGGTTATTACTGGTTACAGCCGGTACACAACATATTATTATTGTTAATAACAGAGATAGGACTTTTGGGAGTTTATATTTTTTATCGATGGATTAAGAAAATAGAATGGAGGAAAAAACTAAGCGGAGAGGAAAAATGGATATGGTTGGCAATATTGGCGACGGGAATGGTGGATCATTATTGGCTGACTTTGCCTCAAAATGGTTGGATTTTTCTTGTGTTTTTGGTTGGTCTGGTGCGATAATTAAGCTTAAGTGAAAAAATCGATTGTAAATACTTTGGTACAAATAGGAGGAAAGGTAGTGACGGTGATGTTGAGCTTGGTGCTAACCGGACTGTTGGTAAGAGGATTGGGAGTAGAAAATTATGGGTTTTACACTTTGATTGCTTCCCTTTTTATCCTGTTGGATGCGATGGCGGATTTTGGGAGTAAGATAATCGGGGTTAAAAAAATAGCCAAGGGAAAAAATGAGAGTAGGATTTGGAGAGATGTTTTTTGGCTGAGAATGGGATTGGCAATAGGAGCATTTTTTTTGGGTTTACTGATGGTACTTTTTTGGCCCGGATTGAGAGAAATAAGAGGGCCGGCCAGTTTGGCTTTATTGATGATTTTTTTGACGGTGATAGCAGGTAGCTTGGAAATTGGCTGGTTGGCAAAACTGAAAATGGAAAAAAAGATAGTGACGGATGTGCTTTTTTCGCTTTTGTTTTTGGGCATAATTTATTTTAATTTTGACAAATTGAGTTTGGTTGGGGTTTACGGAGGAGCTTTGATAGCCAAGGGATTGAGTTTGTTGGTAGGAATAAAATTATTTAAAGGAATAATAAAACTAAATAAGGCTGATTTTTTTAAAATTAAGAAAAGAAATTTAAAAAAAATCTTGGGTGGATGTTGGCCGATGGGAGTGTACCTTTTAATCTTTACCTCTTATGACAGGGCGGTGGATTCGCTGATGATAGAAAGATTTATGGGAGTAGAATCGGTGGCTTGGTATGGGTTGGCTTATAAAATATATGGGGTACTAATCCAACCGGCTTATTTTTTTACGGCTTCGGTTTTCCCCTTGATGAGTAAGGGTGGCGAAAAGAATTTGTATAAAAAATCAGTAAGGTTGCTGTTGGTGGGGCTAGTTTGTTTGATACCGGTGGCCTATATCCTATCCCCGATGGGGGTAAGAATATTGGCAGGAGAGGGCTATGAGATGTCAGTTTCTGTATTGAGATTACTTTTGCTGGCGTTGGTGTTTGCCTACCTCAATCATTTAAACGGTTTTAGGTTGATTGCCGAGGGAGGAGAAAAAAAGATATTAAAACTGGGAGTATTGAGTTTGGTTTTTAATTTGGGTTTAAACATAATTTTTATCCCCAGATTTGGAGTGATGGGAGCGGCGGGAGTGACAGTGGCAACAGAGGCTCTGTCCTTAATCCTAATGACAATAATTTTGAATAGAAAAAGAGTTTAGTTTTTGTTTTTTTGAGATAGTTCCCTTTTTAAAATACTGACGTTTTTTTTGGTCTAAAAAAGCCAATACTGACATTTTTTTGGGCTAATGTCCAAAAAAATTTAGCTATAAAAACAGCTAAAAAGCAAAAAAACAAGTTGGAACACTCCCCGCCTCTTTACATATTAGTTATGACGGTTTTTCACATTAGCCACAGAGGTTTTGACACATTTAAGCAGGGGGACAGAAATAATAACCGCAGGATGACCGCACAATGGCCGTATGCCTTTGAATTGGGAAGCAAGGACCTTTAGAATAAAGCATGGACTCTTCTTTGCCGACAGTAATTGTGTATGGGGTGGACCATTTTGTGGCGGAAAAACTGGTAAGAGTGCTTTTGTCAAAAGATTTGAACGTAATCGGAGTGGGGAGTTTTGTGTCTGGTTTGGGAGATTTGGAGAACTTTTCTTATATGACGGATGTGTCGGAAATTGAGACGAAATTTATGTGTGTGTTTGATTTTGTAGGCAGTGGGCTGGTGTGGAAGAAGGCAGAGCAGATAGGAGCAAAAATAACAGTAGTAAGCTGTGACGATGAGAAGAGAGAAAAGAGCTTGAGAGAAAACTTAAAGAGGTTTACGGGAAACTGGAGGATGGTAAGGGCATATAACGTTTATGGGCCGGGAATGAAATTAACCGGATTTTTGGCAGAAGTAATGATGCAGGCAGTAAAAAACCAAAATTTACTTTTGCCGGCCAGAGAGGAAAAATTTAGGTTGTTGTCGGTAGACGATTTGGTGGAAGCGATAATGAGGGCAACTTTTTTGTCGGGAACAGAAAAAGAAGAGTATTTAATTATGGGGGAGGAGAGTGATTCGGTGGCGATGGCGGAAGTGTTGATTGATGAAGCAAAAATGACCAGACTGAAAGTAAAAGAAGAAAATGTGGAGGTGAAGAAAGTGAGTGAAGAAGAAGTGGCGGAAAATTGGGAAAAATTGAGATGGCAACCGGAGATAAGTTTTGCCAAGGGAGCAGGAGAAACATTGAGATCATTTTTTTCCAGAGTGGATGAAGAGAATAGAAAAGGGGGAGGGAGAGAGGAGGTGGAGGTAAAAACGGGGTGGAGGAAGATGGAAGTGGTGGTGGAGGAAGAACCAAAAGAGGAAGTAAAGGAAAAAATAGAAGTGGAAATAAAAGAAAAAATAAAATCGAAAAAGAAAAAGAAGATAAAAATAAAAAAGACAGAAGAGATTTTGGTAGTGAGAAATTCAAACATGAGGCCGGGGAGTAGCTCTTTTGAAGAGCAAAAAGAAGAAACAAAAGAAAAAATTGAAAAAATAGAAATAAAAATAAAAGAAAAGAAGAAAAAAATCGGAGGGTGGTGGAAATGGTTGTTAGCAGGAGTGACGATAATATGTTTGGCGGTGCCGATAAAGTGGGGAGTGGAGACGTTTTTGATTTATAAAAATGTGACGAAAGTGAAGGGAATGATAGAAGTGAGAGAATATAAACAGGCTTCTGATTTGGCGGAAAAATCAATTAAAAAAGTAAAAAAACTGGACAGAAGAGTGAGTGATTGGGGTTTAAATAAAAGAGAGTGGGGAAGGAATTATCAGGCAGTGCTGAGAATAACGGAAAATATATTGGACCTAGAAATAAAAGGAGCGAGTTTGGCCGGTAATTTGGAGAAAATGAGTGATTTTATTTTAAAGGGAGAAGAGTTTGACTGGGACAAAGATTTTTTGAGTTTAAAAAATGATTTGATGGAAGTGAGTGGGAAGTTGGGAGTATTGCAGGCAAGATTGAAGGGGGACTGGGGTTGGTTGCCACCAAGATGGAAAAGCTGGCCACAAAAAGGAAATTCAATACTGGCGGAAGCAAAAGAAAAAATAGATTTGGGGGTAACCGGGATGGAAATTTTGCCTGATTTTTTGGGAGTGGGAGGAAAGAGAAAAGAATATATGGTATTGCTACAAAATGAAATGGAATTGAGACCGGGGGGAGGGTTCATCGGCTCTTTTGGGATATTGTCTTTTGAAGAGGGGAAATTGCTTAATTTTGAAGTGAAAGATGTGTATGAGGCGGATGGACAATTGAAAGGTCACGTAGAGCCACCGGAAGAAATTAAAAAATATTTAAATGAGGCGGGGTGGTACCTTCGGGATGCCAATTGGGATGTAGATTTTGTGACAGCAGGGGACAAAATTGCCTGGTTTTTGAAAAAAGAGATAGGCAGGGAGGTGGATGGGGTAATTGGAATAAATTTGGCGGTGGCAAAAAAATTATTGGAGGTGATAGGGGAGGTTTATGTGCCTGATTTTGAAGAAAAGGTAAACGCTTCAAATTTGTACGAGCAGGCGGAATTTTGGTCGGAGAGAAATTTTTTCCCCGGATCTAACCAAAAGGCCAGTTTTTTGGGAGGTTTGAGCAGACAACTATTTGAAGAAGTGAAAGATTTGTCGACGGAGGAAATGTTGTCTTTGTCGGCAGGACTGCTGGATTTACTGGAAAGAAACGAGATTCAACTGGCAATAAATGATGAAAAAGTGGCGGAAAGGGTGAGTGAAATGGGCTGGAACGGGGCAATGTGGGAGGGGACATGCGGAGTGGACAGGTGTTTGGCGGATTATCTTTATATAGTAGAGGCAAATGTGGGGGTAAATAAGGCGAATTATTTTTTGTATAGAAATATTGAGCAAATGGTGGAAGTGTCAGAGAGGTCGGTTTCAAGAGTGCTGAAAATTAATTATGAAAATATTGCCAAGAGTAATGATTGGCCGGGAGGGGATTATAAAAATTATATGAGAATATATTTACCACTGAATGTTAATTTGGCCCAAGTAGCTTTAGTGGATGGGAATAATGAAGCCTCCAAAAAAATTTATAGCTTAGAAGAACTAAAAATCAGTCAGATGGGGGATAAAAAAGAAGTGGGACTGCTGATGACAGTGCCGGTGGGAGAAAAAAGAATAGTGGAGGTCCGCTATTCGACGGCGATTAATTTGACGGGAACGGATAAGTTTTCTTACTTAAGTTATGTACAAAAACAGTCGGGTTTTGGGGACACGGGTTTGGTGACTTTGGTGTCAATCCCAGCCGATTGGCAACCGCTACAGGTAGAGCCGGTGGCCAGTATGGTGGGAGGAAAGATATTGTTTAATCAAAAGCTGGAAAGGGATATAAAAATGGGAGTGGAACTGTCTAAATAGTGGCTAAAATTATGGTAGAATAGGGATAATGAATTTTAAAGGCTGTATCGACACGACCCTGAGAGATGGCTTGGCTTCGCCACTTTTGTATGACAGTAAAAAATATAGTTTTTCGATAGAGGAAAGAAAAAAAATAGTGGAATCTTTGGTGGAGTTGGGAGTGAGGTATTTTGAGTTTTTTTCGCCGGTGGTGGGGGAAGAAGAAGAAAGAAGTTTTAGAGAGATAAAAAAATGGGTAGGAGATAAAAAAAGAGGCAAGAAAATTTATTATTTGGCGCATTGCCGATGTTGTCCCGAGGACATAAAAGCGGCAATTGAGGCAGGCTGTGATGGTTTGAATTTGTATATGGGACTATCATCTAAGGCCCAAGAAAATTATGGTAAAAGTTTTTCGGAAATAGTAGCGATAGTAGAAGAAACGATAAGAAAAACCAGAGAAAAATATCCGAAAATGTGGCTAAGATACAGCGGGGAAGATGCTTTTCGGACGTCGACAAAAGATTTGTTTTATGTTTATGACAAGATAGCCGGTTTTGTAGATACAGTGGGAATGCCGGATACGACAGGGATGGCCAGTCCTTTGATGGTGGCCAAAATGGTGAAATTGATGAAAAAAAGATACCCAAAAGTGAATTTGGAGTGTCATTTTCACAACGAAAGGGGGATGGCTTTGGTTAATGCTCTGTGGGCGATTAAGGCGGGAGCAGAATATGTGGATACCAGTATTTGGGGAATGGCGGAAAGATCGGGAATTAGCTCTATAACCGGTTTGCTTTTTAACCTTTATCACTTGGATAAAAAGCTGGTGGCTGATTATGAACTGGAATTGTGTTATCCGGTTAACGTGTTGATGGCTTCAACATTAAAAATGCAGGTGCCTTATAATGAGCCGGTATCTTTGACTAACAGAACCCATGTGGCGGGAGTACATCAAAAGGCAGTGCTGAATGATAAGAAAAATTATGAAGCCAGTAGTTTGGAAAAGTTTGGGGTAAGTAGGGAAGAATTGTTGCTGGGGCCTTTAAGCGGATGGAATTATATTTTTTATTATTTAAAAGAGATAGAGAACTTTTTGATTGATGAGGCTCAGGCTAAAGAAATTGTGGCCAGATTTAAAAAGAGAAGCGGGGAGATGGGACCGAAGTGTCATCCGGAAAAATTGCTGTTGGAAATTGTGGCGGAATATGGTTTGTCCAGAGTGGTGGTGCCGGAAAAATATAGAGAAAGAAGAATGGAAAATTTGGAGAAAAAATGAAAAATTTTGTGAGAGTAAAGGAAGATTTTGTGTGCGAGAATTGTGGAGAGAGGGTAAAAGGGAATGGCTATACCGATCATTGTCCCAAGTGTTTGTGGGGGAAACATGTGGATGAGACTATTCCGGGGGACAGAAAAAGCAGGTGTCGAGGGTTGATGAGGCCGGTTATGGCAAGTTATGAAAAAGGGGAGATAAAAATCAATTATAAGTGTGAGAAGTGTAAACATGAATTTTGGGTAAAATCGGTAAAAAATGATAGTAGAGAGAAGCTTTTGGAAATGGTTGCGGGAAATAATCGGGAATAGTGCGGAGAAAATAAAGGCGGGGATGTTATAATGCTTGTCATGGCTAAAAAGAAAAGTATGATTGAAGAACTGATGAAAAAGTTTGGTTTGGAAAAGAACAAAAAAACAGGCAAAAAAAACAATAAAATACCTCAAGAGATATTGGATAAATTGCCACCCGGGGTGAAGATAAAAAAGATAGAAATGGGGCCAAGACAGGTGCTAAGAGCAATAATTGTGGTGCTTTTGATTTCTTGGTTTTTGTCGACCATAAAAGAAGTGCTAGTACCCGAAGAAATAGTCCAAGTGCCACTAAGTAAGGTGGTGGAAGCAATAAAAAAAGACGAAAGTAAGGAAATAACGGTGTCTGATGATCAAATTGTGGTTAATTTGAAAAATGAGGATAAGATTTTGGTGAGTTCAAAAGAACCAGGAGTGTCCCTGACAGAGATTTTGCAGGGAGAGGGGATAGACGTGAGCCAGATTAATTTGAAAGTAGAAAACAGACAGGGATGGAAGGCTTTTTTGAACCTGATGTCTTTATTCTTGACGGTGGGAGTGCCGTTGCTTTTTATTTTTTGGCTTTTTTCTCGACAGACGGGTAAAGGGGGGGGAGGAGGCATGTTTGGCTTTGGTAAATCAACAGCTAAACTATTTATCAAGGGTAAACAAAGTGTGAAATTTGCAGATGTGGCGGGAGTGGAGGAAGCAAAAAACGACTTAATGGAAGTGGTGGATTTTTTGAAACATCCGG
>JAHIEZ010000061.1 GCA_018901355.1 Patescibacteria group bacterium
ATTGAAAATTGGTATTTGAAAATTTTTAGTATTTGGGGATGGCGGTGAAGGTGATGGCGTTTTGATAGTCACCGGCAGGTTGAAGGGGACTGATGTTAGCTTTATAAGTAACTCTGGCCCGGCGATTTTGAATGGCCGAATCTTCGGACATAATAATTTGGTTTTCTTCGGCAGGGGAAGCGGAATAATCGGCAAATTGACGATAATAGTCAGTGTCGTTGAAGTAGGCCGAAGTGCCAATGTGAGTGGCGACACCGGAACTGTTGATACCAATGGCGTTGAAACCAAAACCGTAAGTGTCAATATTGGTCCAAATTTCGGATTGAGACTCGGTACAGCTACCGTTATCACAGGTAGTGTCGGGGAGGGTGGTGTTGGTGCCTTTGATGGCTAGGGGGTGATTTTGATGAGCCATGATTTGATAGCCGTGACCGGAGGGAGTGCTGATGGTCAAAATGTTGCTATCGGTGCTGGTAGAACCGGCAGAAAGAGTACCAAGTTCGATGGCCAAATCGTCAATTTGGAAAGAAAATTGATAAAAAGTGGTGTAGATGTATTGGAAACCAGCTTTGAGGATATAACCACTAGCATCGAATTGGCCGGGAGCGTTTTGGCCGACGGTGTCGGTCAGACTGTAGTTGGCGGAACTTTTTTTGCCGGAAGTCATATTAAAATTACCCCAGTTGATGCGATAAGAGGAGGAGGAAAAAGATTGAGCCCCGCCGTTGCGGGGCAGGCAAAAGGAAATAATAGTAAAGGTGAGAAAAAATAAAAAGACAGTTGATTTCTTAGTCATCAGTTTGCCGGTCGATGGTTTGGGTTAATTTTTTGGAGGAGTTTTTTAGATTTTGAGCGGAGGTTTTGATGTTTTTGGTGTTTTCTTTTTGAGTGTAGGTAAGAGGGGTGGAAAGAAGCTGAGAGGCCAAGTCAATGATGACATTGATGCCGGTTTTAAATTTGAGAGAATGCCAAAGAAGAATATCTGTTTCACTGACAGCCAAGTCCTGGTTTAATTTTTTGTTGTCCAAATATTGATGACCGATAAACCAAGCCAGAGGAGTGATAAGAAGAAGAGAGAGAAGAGGTAAAAGAGAGTTAAGAGAATCTAGAGATTGGGAAAAAAGAATAATTAAAACTAAAGAAAAAGAAAGGGTGGTGGAGGGAGGGTTTTGAAAAGCGATGATGAAAAGAAGAAAATAAATAAGAAAAAAAATAGGGGAGCTAAGACCATTGGTAGTAAAAATTAAAAGGGTGATAAGAAAAGTGGAGGGTAAAATAAAATTTATTTTTTGAAAAAGACAAATGATGGTGGCTAGAGACAGAAGGGCGATAAGCTGAGGAGTGAAGTAGGTGAGAGGAGAAAGGGAAAAAAGGAAAGGAAGAAGGGAGGCCAAAGAAAGAAGAAAAATGGTTTTAAGTTGTGATTTGGGCATTAATTAATATTAACACTAGATGTTAAGATTGGGTGTGAAAAGGATAAGTTGGGTGGATGGAATATTGGCAATGGGATTGCTGTTTTTGGTTTTGGGAGTGGGGATGGAGTATAGAAGCAAGGTAATGCCGGAAACGGAAATTGAATTGACGAGGAAGGAGGGAGAGGAGAGATTGGTAGTCGAGGTGGTGGGGGCAGTAGAAAGGCCAGGGGTTTATGAGATGAAAACGGGAGAGAGGATAAAAGATGCTTTGATTAAAGCGGGAGGATTGAGTGGGGAAGCGGATAGAAAATGGATAGAGGAAAATTTAAATCAAGTCGAAGAGTTGTGGGATGGTCAGAAAATAAATGTTCCTAAAACGACAGAAGTTTTAGGAGTAACGACAGATTTTCAAAAAATTAATTTGAATATGGCCAGCCAAACTGAATTGGAAAAATTGACGGGTATAGGTCCGGCCATGGCTTCCAGAATAATTGAATACAGACAGGAGAATGGGGGATTTAGGAATGTAGAAGAAATAAAATTGGTAAAAGGAATCGGAGAAAAAATGTACGAAAAAATAAAAGAGGAGATTAAGATTTGAGAAATGAAAGAAGCAATGACAATTTTGGCAGAAAGAAGTTTGCCTTTATCGGAGGCGGGTTTGCTGTTGGGAATAGTTTTGGGCGAAACAAAAGGAATTGACTATCAATTTTGGCAATATCTAAAGAACAGTGGCATGCTTCATTTGGTGGTGGTGTCGGGGGCTAATGTGATTTTGTTGACGAGGGTAGTGGTAGAAGGAACAGCAGGTTTTTTGGGGAGAAAGGGAGCGATAGCGATGGGATTTTTGGGGATTTGGATTTATGCGGGTTTAGTGGGATGGCAAATACCGGTGTTGAGAGCCAGTTTTTTGATGTTTTTTTATTATTTAGCTCAGTTTTGGGGGAGAAAATATGATTTGCCCAGAGCTTTGGCTTTGACGGTAGGGATAATGATAATAATAGATTGGAGGGTGCTTTGGGAATTGAGTTTTTGGCTATCATTTTTGGCTTTTGTGGCGGTGGTAGAAGCAAGAGATTGGGGAGAAATAAGAATGAGGGGAGCTTGGTTTTATAAAAACGTATTTTTGAGTTTATGGGTAGGTTTGTGGTTGACGCCGATATTGGCTATAAGCTTTGGACAAATATCAATTATGGGGATACTGGTGAGTGGCTTGTTGTTGGGAGTGATAGAAATAGCCACTTTTTTGGGAGGAATAGGATTGTTTATAGGTTGGTTGTGGCCGGTTTTGGGAAAATTGGTTTTGTGGTTGACGTATCCTTTTTTGGTTTATTTAAAAGTATTGGCAGAAAGTTTTGGTCAATGGCAGGGTTTGAATTTGAGATTTAACCGGTTGATGTTGGGGGGTTGGTATCTGGTTTTGATTTATATTTTGCTAAAAAGAAAAATTAAAAGAGACTTAAATAAAGTAGTGGTAATAAAAGGATGAAAAAAGCGAAAAAGATTTTATTTTTGATTTTGTGTTTAGTTTTGGTGGTTTTTTATTGGTCCTTGCCGGATGGGAAGACAAGGCTAATATTTTGTGATGTGGGGCAAGGGGATGGGGTGATGTTGACGAGAGGGACTTTTCAGTTGCTTTATGACGTGGGGCCAAAAAATGGCAAGATGAAAAAATGTATAGAAAGACAGGTACCGTTTTGGGATAGAAAAATAGAAGTGGTGATAATTTCTCATTGGGACAAGGATCACTCAGGAGGGCTGGAAGGAATAAATACGAGTTATAAAATCGATAAGTTATATTCGGGAAGTAGCGATAATGAACATAATTTTTCTCCTGAATTTTTGAGGGCTAAAGATGTCTTAAGATCAGATTGGTTTAGTTTTGAGATATTGTCTCCAGAGGATAATATGGTTTTGGAAGATGACAATGAAATGAGTGTAGTGGGGGTGATGAGGGTGGGAGATAAAAAGATTTTGTTGACGGGGGATGCTCCGGTGGCGATAGAACAGAAATTGGTGTGGAGAAAAATTTTAAAAGAAAGAATGGATGTTCTGAAGGTAGGGCATCACGGATCTGATACCGGTACCAGCGAAGAATTGTTGGACGCGGTTAAACCGCGAGTAGCAATAATCGGAGTGGGAAAGAATAGCTATGGGCATCCAAGTGTGATAGTATTGGAAAGATTGGAAAGGTGGGGAGTGGAGGTAAAAAGGACAGATGAAGATGGGAATATTGTGTTTAAATTTTAGTATAATAGGGTGATGTCGAAGATAAAAATTGAAAATGGACGGTTTGTGGTAGAAGGAGTAGATAGGGCAGGTTTGAACGGAAGAGAAATGGAAACGGTGAGGATGAGAAGATCGCCTGGTCAAATGAGATGGAAAGATGGTTCATATTTGACAAGTCAACAGGTGCTGGACGAAAGGTGGGGAATGAGAGATGACAGAGAACAACAAAGAAGACAATCATTGTAAGAATAGGGTAAATTTTGGTGTAGTGGCAGAGGGAGTGTGTTAGTGCTAGAGAGGTTTTTGAGAACAAAAAAATTAAGAGGCGTTGATATGTTAAGATAAGGTTATGAGTGAAGAAGGAGAATGGGGATTGACTAGAGGTAAATTATTGGGGAATAGACCTGATTTTGATATTGACAAATGGAGAAAGAAGTATCAAGAAACGGAAAGAAAAATAAAAGAAGGAGGGGTGGTGGTTTTACGAGGGACTTCTTCAACCGGAAAGACGGAGATTTTACAGGGGTTAAAGAATAAATCCGAATTAAGGGTGGTTTCTTGGGATTGGCAGCTTTATGGTTATCTTTTAGAAGATTTTGAGAGAGAAGGAAGAGAGCTTTTTTGGTCGGCGGTGGCTTTTGAACTAGGTTTAGAACAAGAAGTAAAAGGAGAGGAGGATTTTTGGGGAGAAATAGATAGATTGAAACAAGAAACCGAAGCTTCAGATCAAAGGTTGGTTTTTTTGTTTGATGAGGTCCAAATTTTGCCAAGTAAGGGTTGTGACAAGGCAGTAGCGTGGCAAAAAAAATGGATTGAAGGTTTGCATAAAAGAGGAATAGGGGCGGTAGAGGTTTTGGTTGAGATGGGAGAAGGAAGAAATTTGGAAGATTTTTATGCTAATTTGGATAATGTTTTAGTGTTAGATATGAATGAGTGTTTAAGGCAATGATTGAGGGTGAGGGTAATTTGGGTTAGAATAGAGGCATGAAGAATTTTGGAAGAGTAGAAAAGAAGTGGCAGGAGAAGTGGGAGAAGATGGATTTGTATAAAACTAAAGAAAAGGGTGGCAAAAAATATATTTTGGTGGAGTTTCCTTATCCGTCAGGATCGGGGCTTCATGTAGGTCATGCTTTTAGTTTTACCGGGGCTGATGTTTATGCCAGATATTGGCGGATGAAGGGAAAGAGAGTG
>JAHIEZ010000062.1 GCA_018901355.1 Patescibacteria group bacterium
CCCACCGTCGATCTCACCGTTGCTATCAATCTGCTTATACCTGCCTCTCCAGCATCTATCGCTCCCGTCGCATCACCGGCACTACTTACCTTGGTCACTATCATTGATACTGTCTCTGGAATCATTTCTACCTCCCCCGTCCCAATTACCGAAATAGTTGCCGTATTACTTCTCAATCTTATCCAACCAAAAACCAACAAAACCAAAACTAAAATAACACCTCCTACTACTTTTAAATTTATTCCCTCTCCTCCACTCTCCACCCCATCGCTACCCATAACTGACTTAGAAAAAATATTTACCATAAATAAAGATTAGCAAATCTTCTTTCCCCCGTCTATCCCCGAAATCAATCCTTTTACCAAAACTCCTTGTTGACACACTAATAGACTCTATGTTTTACTGATTATAGTTAAACATTAGTTTGATATAAGAGGAGCCACCCAATGGACCAACAAACAACAACACAAGATAACCCTGTGACACAAAACACCACCGGAGTATCTTCTCCCAAAAAAGTCAATGGCCTTTCCATTGACAACTTACCCGACCTTTTAACCGTCGGTGAGGTCGCTGACCTACTTCGCGTCAGCAAACTTACTATTAAGCGCTGGGGAAAACGGGGTAAACTACCTGCTATCAGGATCAACGCCAGAGGCGATCGTCGCTACCGCAAAGAAGCCATTTTATGGCTTTTAGGCATCCAAACCGACTAAGCCTCCCCTACTTTTTGCCACTAAGCTGTTTGAATTTATTCAAGCAGCTTTTTTGGTAACCAACACCCTTCCTCTCGGTGTCCGTCTGATCAAACCTATTTTCATCAAATACGGCTCATACACTTCTGTTATCGTCCCCACATCCTCCGTCAATGCCGCCGCAATATTTTCCACTCCCACCGGTCCTCCCCCATATTGTTTTTTGACCACCTCCAAATACTTCCTATCTGCATCAGACAATCCCATTTCGTCCACTCCCAACATCTTCAAAGCCCTCTCCATTTCCTTTTCTGTTATCTTTCCGTCATTGTTTATTTCGGCATAATCCCTTACCCGTCGCAACAATCTGTTGGCAATCCGTGGTGTCCCTCTGGCTCTTGCCGCCAAAGTTTTAGCCGCCCCCGCCTCTATCTCCACTTTCAAAATTTCTGCCGTTCTTTTAATAATTTCTTCCAGCGCTTCTTTTTCATAAAAATCCAACTGCTCCACATAGCCAAATCTGTCTCTCAAAGGTCCGGAGATCAAACCAATTCTGGTCGTCGCTCCTACTATCGTAAATTTAACCAAGTTTAAACGCACTGTTTTTGCCGCCGGCCCTTTACCCAAAACCACATCCAGCACAAAGTCCTCCATGGCACTGTAAAGTGTCTCTTCCACTGTTTTATTAAGTCTGTGAATCTCATCAATAAACAAAAAATCCCCCTTCTTTAGTCCCGACAATATCGCCGCCAAATCTCCGGCCCTGGACAAAGCCGGTCCGGAAGTCACTTTTATATTACTGCCCATTTCCCTGGCCATCAAAAAAGACAAAGTGGTTTTACCCAAACCCGGTGGACCATAAAATAAGACGTGCTCCAAAGCCTCTTCTCTCTTTCTGGCCGCTTCCAAAAAAATAGCCAATTTTCGCTTCATCTTTTCCTGCCCGATAAACTCCGCCAATCTTTGCGGCCGCAAACTCTTCTCCACTATTTTTTCTTCCTTTTCCGGCTTTGGATCCAAATTGTTTTCCATAGCCATATTCTACCCCAAATTCCTCAAACACCAAGACAATCTGTCTTCTACCGTCACCAAATCAACCGGAATTCTTACCACTACCCTTTCCACTTCAGACAAAGAAAATCCCAAGTTTTTCATCGCCTCATAAACTTCGTCTTTTTCCGCCCTTGCCTCTCCGCTTAAATCCAAATCTTTCAAACCTCCCACCTTACTCTTAAGCTCAATTATTATTTTTTGTGCCGCTTTTTTCCCAATTCCCTTCACCTGCTCAAACACCTTGGTATCCGCCTCACTCACTGCTCTCAATATTTCTTCTACTTTTAATTTACCCAATATCAAAGCCGCACTTTTTGGACCCACCCCCGATACTGATATCAAATATTTAAATACCCCTACCTCCTCTCGGCTCAAAAAACCATAAAGAGACATTTCTTTCTCCCCCACTGCCATATAAGTATAAATTCTAGTTTCATCTCCCTCTTTTATTTCTCTTAAGAATCTCTCCCCCGTCCAAACCAAATATCCCACTCCTCCTACCTCTATCTCCACCGCTCCGCTTTCCTTCCTCGATACTACTCCGCTCAAACTTGAAATCATAACTTATTGTACCTCATTCTCATCCCAGCAAATCCCTGTTGGTAAACAAATGCGTCAATGCCGCCGCCGCCGCATCCGAGCCATGAGTTACTTCTATTTTTTCTTCCAAACCCAAAAAATGCCTCACCATCAGCTCTACTTGTTCTTTTTCCGCCTGACCATAACCCACCAAAGTCATTTTTATCTGCAATGGAGTGTAGTCAAACACCTCAATCCCCTTTTTGGCCCCACACAGTTTAATCACTCCCAAAGCCTCAGATACCTTCATGGCTGATTTGACATTTCTGGCAAAAAACAAGCTTTCCACTGCCATCTCTTTTACTCCAAATTTATCAATTATTTTCTCCAAAGCCTCATAAATCAAACACAGTCTCTTCTCCATTCTCTCTCCACTTTTGCTCTCAATACAGCCCCAATCTACCAATTTTGCCTCTGTCTCCCCTCTATCTCTGGCCACCACCGCCCAACCCACATTTGCCAATCCCGGATCTATTCCTAATATCATATTTATATTCTAACTCAATTGTCATCCTGAACTTGTTTCAGGATCTCTCTGTCATCCTGAACTTGTTTCAGGATCTCATTGGGATTCCGGATCAAGTCCGGAATGACACACCTTGTCATCCTGTTTACCCGCCTCTGGAGGGAACTTGTTTCAGGATCTCATTGGGATTCCGAAATGAATTCGGAATGACAA
>JAHIEZ010000063.1 GCA_018901355.1 Patescibacteria group bacterium
CCAACACACTTTTATTTACCTGTCTGACCGCTCCTACCATCTTATCCAACCAACAATTCCCGAACTCATTATACAATTTTTCTAATTCCAGCACTGCCTCATCACACATGCCCGGTGGACGACCAGTATAAATTACTCTCGGCCAACCACTACCACCTCCCCTTTTTTTCACTATACTTTCCCACCTCTGCCAAAATCTTCCATCTTCATACACCTTTGGTTCATTTAAAATGTCAAAAGCAAAAATCCTCTCGTCCTCTTCATACCTCGTCCCCAATTCCATCCAAAAATTTTCCTGTGCTTTTATCAATGTGTCCGAAATTATATAATTATGATCTTCACCGGAATATTTTGGAAAACCCTCCCACAAACTAGGACCGGTCGGTAAAACCAACACTTCGTTTTTAGCAGCCAATTTAATCAATTTCTCCATACAAGCAAATCCGTCTTCATTGATCTTGTTCTCTGACTCAATAAAACTGTTAAAACTGGTAATTACTCTTATCACATTAACTCCCAGTTCTCACAACCTAACCAAATCTTTCTCAACCTGATACTCCGCAAAACGTTTCCACATCTGAGGCGGCCAACCGGTATTGCCAGGAAAATAAGTCAGACCCCAAGGAACAAAAGTCTTGTTGTTTTGACTAAACATATTTGATTTTATCGATATCATATCAGTCAATTCTGCTCTTAATCTTTTTAGCCGGCACACCAACCACCACACAAAACGGTTCTGTGGACTTAGTCACCACCGCCCCGGCACCAACCACAGTCCCTTCAGCCAATGTCACTCCAGGCATAACTACTACATTGGCCCCTATCCACACCCCATTACCGATAGTAATTTTCTTTGGCACAATTTTTTGCAAAGTTACTGGTGTTTTAGCATCCTTATACTGATGCTCCCCCGAAGATATCACCACGTTAGCACCAATTAATACATCATCACCAATTTCCACCCCTCCTACAGCATTAATATAAGTATTCGAGTTAACTGCAAAATTCTTTCCACATTCAATCCGGAAACAATGCACAAAAAAAACGTTTGGCTGAATTACGCAAAAAGAATCTAATCTTTTAAAGAAAATTTTATAAACCAAAAATCTAGTTAAAAAACCCAAAAAACTCGGTAATCCTCGAAACGGCCAAACAAAATATGCTTCTAATTCCAATAAAATCAGCTCCCAAAGAAAATAAACCTTTGCTTTAGTTTTTAGGTATTCGATTGTCGACATTTAAATATTCTGTTTTACCTCTCTTAAAATTAGTATAAATTATCAAATCTTTTGGTATCGATTTTACTGTCGATAAAAACTTCACCAACATTTCAAAATTATATGTAATTAACCCCGGCTTAAAACCATATTTCTTTGCTAAATAAAAGAAATTATTAAACACCTTTTTGTTCTTCAGTGCTAGAGCCATATCCACCATCTGATTATGTAAAACAAACTCACCAATATTTTTCTTTTCTTTCGATTTCAATATTTCCAACTCACACAATAATTTAATCCCAACAGCAAAATCCATCTTTGCCAACTCAGGTAAAAATATCAAATTATTAAAACCTAACTTAATTTTGCTTATCAAACTTAATGCCATAAATCTCGATAAAATCATTCCTATTTGCGAACTGCCCGTCATCTCTCTGGCAATTAACTCTACGTTTGGAACTACTCTTTTATTCATAACACTGGTGAATCATTAATTCTGTATCTAAAGCAAACTTACCATCGCTAATAACTAATTTTTTATTCTTATTTTTCACCGCATTAATAAACAAACGATCTTCGACTCCATATGCCTCACCATTGGCTTGTGGATTAATGTTAAACACCGGTTCCTTAACAACCCGAGGGAGATCCTCTTCTTTAATTGTTTTCATCTTCCCGTTACTTATAATTTTTAGTTCTTTCCCGTTTGTAACCAACTCTCCCTTAGCCATCTTTACTCTCAACTCACTTTCGGCAATAAATTTTCCCTTCACCGACCATGACAAATCAACCTTTCCCACAAAATCACCATAATCCAAAACCACACTTGCCTCATCTTCCACCACTTCAGAATATATATTTCTAAGCTCGGCTTTAACTCTTTTTGCTTTTCCAAATATCAGATTAATCACAGAAAACAAATGAGGACCAGGGTTCATCAGTACTCCACCACCGGATTTTTTCTTATCAAACATCCAACCCTTTTTGGGACCCAGTACTTCTCCATGTTGATAACTCGCTTCAAAACCTACCACTTTCCCATACACTCCGCTATTCACAATTCGAGCAATCTCTCGATAAACCCTATTACAAACCAATGTATATCCCACTCCAACCACCCCAGAAAACCCCTTCGTCATCTTTTCAACTGCACTCAACTCCTTTTTATTCAAAAACATCGGTTTTTCTACAAAAACACTAATGTTTTTCTTCACCGCTTTTCTCAGATATTCAAAATGACTAAAGGTCGGAGTTAACACATATAGAGCATCAATCTTTTGGTTTTTCAACGCATCCTCAAAAGTTGGGTAAAAAATTCCGCTAACCCCCATACTTTTAACTGTTTTAAACAATTTTGGGTTACTATCCACTAGCGCCACAATCTCAACATCATCAAAACTACTTAAAATCGACAAATGCATCAGCCCCATTTTTCCCAAACCCACCACCGCCACTCGTACTTTCTTTTTAAAAAATACTTCCCTCACTCCATCGGCAAACTTCATCGGCAAATAGTTATATTTCTTCATCACTACACTAGGATCACAATTTGTTTCCTGAGTCGACCCCAACACATTGTCTACAAAAAACGGTGGATTTTTCATTTTGAGCATTTCAAAAATCCTACCCCCCAGCAAGCCCATCCACACGGGAACATGTAAAACTTTTGTTTTTTTACCCAAGGCCTTAATTATTTTAAGATAAATGTCATTGTAGGTCACACTTTCTAAAGAGCCAACATCATATACACCTCCACTCTCCTTTGGATTTTGAAGAACTAATCCAATAAGTTTACAAAAATCTTTCACATAAATTGGGTTAACTTTTGTCTTTCCGTTTCCAAAAACTGGAACTAGTGGTAATGCAGAAACCAATATTTTAATTTTATTAAACAATCCCTTTTCTCCTTCACCATACACCAAGCTCGGTTTCAAAATAACATATTTTATCCCAGATTTTTTTACAATCTCATCACTTTTTAATTTTGTTATTGCATACACGCCCTTCTTCTCAATCTTTGTCGCTTGACTACTAATATGAATTAATCGACCTACTTTATTTCTGTTACAAGCAACAACCAAATTCTGTGTTCCTTCTACATTAACCTTATAGCTTAGTACAGGATCATAAGGATTAGCTGCCAAATTAATTACTACGCAAGCCTTAGGGATTCCGCCTAACAAAGATTTCTTATCTAACAAATCCGCCACCACCACCTTGACATTTTCTCGTAAATCAAACCCAGGAATCGACCCTTTTCTCAACATTGCCCATACTTCATAACCATTATCAGCTAAAAAATTAACTAAATGTTGGCCAATAAAACCATTTGCCCCTGTCACTAATACTTTTTTCATTTTTTTACTTAGCATGTTTTACCTTTTTTATTGCCACCTCTCTCACAATCTTCTCCAATAATTTTTCGTATTTTTTTATTTTTATATTATTTTCTATCGTCAAGTAAGTCAATATTATAAAAGCGATCACCATTCCCAAATCCATCAACCGTACAAAAAATAACTCCAACATCAAAGGCTCAAAAATTTTTGGGAAAAAAGCCACAAACACCAGCCCCATCCACACCAAAAACCATCCTCCAAAAGTCTTAAAAGAAATTTCTCCCCGTTTCCAATGCAAAAACATCACATAAGTCATAAACACCGAGAAGAAAAACAAAATTAACTGTAATCCGATTATATTCATTTTTGTAAATACCAAAGCGGGATATTCAGCAATATCTTCAAAGCATCAATTACTGTTACCCCCTTATACTTATCAATATAGATTGTATCAATCTTTAGCTCAGAAAACGATATTTTATTTTTTGCCACCCTGGTTGCTATCTCGGTTTCCACTCCGTAACGATTCGACTCCCACCATAATTTTTTATAAACACTCTTTCTCATCGCCATAAAACCACACAACAAATCTCTTCTTTTTATTCCAAACAATTTTCCTACCAAATTTAGGGCTATTTTATTTCCCCACTTTCTCACAAAAGGCATCTTCCCATTTAGTTGTCTATAACCAAACACTACCCTATTTTTTTTAAGCAATTTCTTAAAACCAGGCAAATATTTTGGACTGTGTTGACCGTCAGAATCAATAAAAATCACCCCCTTAGCCCCGTTCCCAAAAGCCCACTCCGCTCCGGTTTTCATCGCCGCCCCTTTACCCAAATTAATTATATGTCTTAGCAAAATCACTCTCTTATTGTTTTTAAATCCTTTTTCCAAAAAAGAATAAGATTTTTTATCAGAACCATCATCCACCACCACAATCTTTTCTGTTTTTAAAACAGACAAAATTTCATCAATAGTCAAAACCGCCCGTTTCCCCTCATTGTAAACCGGCACCATCACTACAATTTTACTATTTTTTCCACCCATTTAGTCTATTCCTATACCATTTAACCAATTCTCCCCAAAAACTAATTTCATATCCTGCCCTCCATATCACCAATAGCCACCTGACATTTCAAATCATGAAGTAAATATGCTGCCACCTCCTCTTTGCCAATCATATTACTCCCGATAATTTTCTTAATATTTTTTGACAAAAGTTTTTTTGATTTTTTATCTGCTTCACCCACACTATTTCCTTTTAATATCGACATCGCCACCAAATTTGAAGGATCCAAAAACAGCTTGGCTGTTTTATCTAACAATGGTCTAGTTTTCTTTTTTCCGGACATTAACACATAATAATCTTTTGTATAACCGACATAAGCCTTCGCCCCCTTCTTTACCAAATTTTTTCCCAATCTTTTTGCCGAACGACAGCTCCTACAAAAGAAAATTACATCTTTATAACCCTTTTCATATCCATCGATTAAGACTTCATTATCCCAACCACAAACAGAATCTTCATCTCCGTGACCATTTATAAACACAAAACTTAATTCATTCTTATTAACATAACTCTGCCACAATTTTTTATTCGCCTTTTTGCCTTTTAAGTCTGCCAAA
>JAHIEZ010000064.1 GCA_018901355.1 Patescibacteria group bacterium
AAAAACCGTAGCCAGCCAAGACAAGATTGAGAAATGCCCAAATACCGCCAATGGCAATTAAAAGTCTGATAATGTTGTTAAAAAAAGGAATTAGTCCTGAGGCAACGTCGCCGTACTTGGTTGGCCCAAAAGGAGCTGGAGGAATGATTTTGCCGATAATTTCAATCATAAATCGCTACCAAAAATTTGAATGCCAGTAATAATTTCAATTAATTGTATTATCCAATAACTGGCAAAGATAATCAAGAAACCAACCAAAGCAGCGGTGATGGCTTTTTGGCCTTTTTGAACGCCCTCTTCGTCACTACTACCCGCGCTCTTAATGTAAGTAAAACCGCCAAAAACCATCAAAAGAAAAAGAATTATACCGGCAATAACATAAATATTAGGCAAAATAGCCGAGATAAAACCGCCAATGCTTTGATAAACAGGTTCGTTACCAATACCAGTATTTTTCTTTAGCCAGAATTGTTCGCCGATATCAATTTTAGCCAACAAATTTCTCATGATTTGAGTGTATCAAGCCTAGTGCTTGGTGTCAATTTTGTAAGCTAGTGAGGGAAGGAGGAAGAAAGTGACGACTAAAAAGGTATGACAAAATATTATTTTGTGTTAGAATAAAAGCCTCTTTTTATGAAAGCAAAAGCTTATATTAGAGATTATATTAAAAAAGCAACGCCTTTTTTGGACCATATTTTTGAAAAGCAAGAAAAAGAGGCGGCTAAGATTTCTCCTGTTGTTGGTGAGATGATTAGAACTTACCGCGACTTTATGGGCGGAAAAAATCTGCGCGGCGCTTTGGTCAAATTAAGTTATGAATGCTTCGGTGGAAAGAATAAAAAAGCAATTTTAGAAGCTTCATTGATGGTTGAGGTGGCCCACAGTTTTTTGTTAATGCATGATGACATTATGGACAAGGATACTTTAAGAAGGGGAAAACCAACGATTCATTTTAAGTACAAAAAGTTATCTCAAAAGAAATTTGCCAAAGGGGACTTTGAACATTATGGAACAAGTATGGCTTTAGATTTAGGCGACATTGGTTTTATGATTGCTCATTTAATTTTGGCTAATTCTCAGTTTTCAGCTGAGATTAAGGAGAAAGTTTTACGAAAATTCAATCAAACTATTTTAGATACAGGTTTTGGTCAAGCAATTGATTTTAACTTTGAGTACAAACAAAAAGTAACAGAAAAAGACGTTATTAAAATACATCGTTACAAAACAGCTAACTACACTATCACCGGGCCCTTACAGTATGGAGCTTTGTTTGCTGGAGCCGATGAGCAAAAAATAGGCAAAATAGAGAAATATGGTTTGCTGGTTGGGATTGCTTTTCAAATTAGAGACGATGAGCTGGGTCTCTTTTCTGACCAAAAAACTTTGGGGAAACCAATTGGTTCAGATGTAAAAGAGAACAAAAATACCCTACTTCATCTTAAGGCACTGGAGTGGGCTAACGCTGAAGATAAAAAATTTTTGCAATCTGCCTATGGGAATTCTAAATTAACTGTAAAAGATGTAAGAAAAGTTCAAAGAATCACTATTAAAACTGGTGCTTTTGAATATTCTCAAAAGACGGCTAAAGGTTTGGTTGAAAAAGGTAAAAAATTTGTGACCAAAATCACCAGCGATTTAGAATATCAAGATACCCTTTACAATTTGGCGGATTTTATGATTGAAAGAGAAAGTTAAATAAGCAAAAAGCAAGATGAGGCTTAGCAAAAATAATATTCCTAAACACATCGGTATTATCATGGATGGCAATCGACGGTGGGCTAAATTGCGCGGTCTGAGTGTTGGTGAGGGGCATGAAGCCGGAACTAAAAATTTAGAGAAAGTAGTTGAGAGAGCTAGAGAATTAGAGGTTAAACATTTAACAGTTTATACTCTCTCCACTGAAAATTGGCGCAAACGCAGTAAAAAAGAAATGAGAGGTATTTTTAGCCTTTTGCTGCGGGCTGTTAAAGAGAAAAAAAAGGAGTATCAAAAAAAAGGTATTAAATTGTTTATTTTAGGCAATTTTCAAGCTTTTCCCAGGAAAATAGTCCGGGCGGTTGAGGAGATGTTAAGAATGGTTTTAAAGCATGAACGAATGAAGGTTAATGTAGCTTTAAACTATGGAGGCAGAGATGAAATTATTAAGGCGATTAAAGAGATTGTAAGAGAGGGTATTGCGGCAGAGAAAATTAACGAAGAGTTGGTGGCGAAGCATCTTTACACCAATGGCCAACCTGATCCTGATTTAATGATTCGTACTGGTGGTGAAATCAGGCTTTCCAATTTTTTGCTTTGGCAGCTTTCTTACGCCGAACTTTATTTTACCGATGTTTTATGGCCGGATTTTGGGCTTGAAGAGTTTGATAAAGCGATTTTGGAATACCAGCGTAGGAAGCGGAATTTTGGAAAATAGTTAGAAGATTTGGATGCCGAAGATAATCTCCAAAAGTTGAGCCAGCCAGTAGGCAAGAAAAATAATTAGAAAACCCACTAGGGCGTGAGTGATTTTGCCTTGAGCTGCTTTCATTTTATCCGGATCTCCGGCTGAAGTAAGATAACTGAAGCCTCCCATAACTAACATCATAAAAAGAACCAAACCGGCAAGGACATAAATGTAAGGGATAATTTTGGAAATAATTTCTCCGATAGTTAAATCAGTGTTCGCTGGCAGAGAGTCAGGAGGAAAAACCTCCTCGATTATTTTGGGAAAATCAATAGCTGG